>JAAOYD010000035.1 GCA_018221165.1 Candidatus Woesearchaeota archaeon
AAGGCGTTCGGGTCGGGGTAAAGGTACCACGGGCTTCAGCCCGTGGGGCCGACCCGAACAAGAATAAACAACCATATAGAAATTATTTCTAGTCTAGTACTCGACACCACGACGAGCAAGCACACCAGCTTCGTAATAATGCTTCACTTTGGTCATCTCAGTAACCAAATCACAATTATCCAGCAACTCCTGGGGCACAGTACCCTGCCAGGCGCCACCAGTAATCACCAATTCCACATTATCAGGCTTGTTCGCAATCAACTCAAGCGCTTTCTCAAGCGGCAACATGCCATAGGTGACCGCGTACACCAACTCATCCAAGATAACAAGACCATAATCACCGCTTTCAACAATCTTCCGCGCATGCGCGTAGGCATCATCGCAGTAACGCTTCTGTTTCTTATCATTCACAAAGCAATACCTGCACGAACCACATGGTTCATCATCACGTACATAACTCGGCTCGAGATTCAAGAATTGTTCCTCATCAAACTCCGCTATCTTCAACTGCTTATCCTCACGGATGCACCCACGACCGAACTGACGAATCGTCAACCGACCGTTCAAGAAACGCTCGGCAGCGAGAATCTCACCAGTATAACGCCCACCCTTCATGAACTGAACCATGTAGACAAGGATGTTCTGGCCAACAGCGCGCAACGCCAAGCCAACAGCGGCAGTTGTCTTACCCTTGCCCTCACCAATGTACGCGTGTACCAATCCCTTCTTCACACTATCACTTCGAGAATTCATTCAGGCTCTTGTTTGAGGCCAACACCTTCAACTCCTCACGCACCGAACGGCCCTGCTGACGCTCATGCACCTTGCCAAGCAACGCGGTCGCTGTCAACACCTGCTCACCCTTCGAGCCATCACGATAAATAGTACACCCTTTACAGCCAAGCTTCCACGCAAGCAAGAACACATTCTCAACATCAAGTAAGGTAGCGTTCGCTGGCAAGTTCACCGTCTTCGAAACAGCGTTATCAACATGCTTCTGCACTTCTGCCTGTATCTTCACATGCCACTCAGGAGCGATATCGTGAGTCGTGACGAAGAGACGCTTGAGCTCCTCAGGCACCTCCTTGGTCGCCTGCAAACCGAAGTTCGCGATGCGCTCCACGAGTTCCTCACTATACAAGCCCAACTCTTCCAAACGAGCCTTCATGAACGGATCAACATAATAGAACTCCTCACCACCAAGCACCTTCTTCACATAACTCACGCTGAACAAGGGCTCAATACCCGAAGATGTCTCGGCAATCATGCTCGTCGAACCCGTTGGACTCACAGCCAAGCGAGTCGCGTTCCGGAACTTTGCTTCCGTACCAGCGAAATGCTTACTCTTCTTGCAATAAATGCTCTTGTTCCAATCAGGGAAGGGCGAACGCTCCTTACCCAGCTCCAACGACGCTTCATCCGCTGACTCGCGAAGGAACTTCATAACCTTACCAGCAGTCTTCACACCCTCATCACTATTGAACGGGATGCCCAACTGCACCAAGAGATGCGCCAAGCCCATCACACCCAAGCCAATCTTGCGATGCCTAAACACCAAAGTGGCGGCGCGTTTAATCGGATACTTGGAAGCGTCAATCATGTCATCAAGGAAACGAACAGCGATAGCGACGACTTCCTTCAAGCGCTTCCAATCAACCTGCTTCTCGTCAGTCACAAAGTTCGCAAGATTGATACTCCCAAGAAAACCCTGCTCGTAGGGGCTCAAGAGGAACTCGGCGCAGGCGCTGGTCGCGCAGAAGGTATGGGAAGGAATAGGATTCGATTTTCTAATAGCGTCCTTAAACAAGACACCAGGGTCAGCGTTGTTCCAGGCGGAAGCGACGACCAAATCAAACACTTGCTTGGCGTTGATGCGACCAGCGCTTTCGTTCCTGCCAGGATCGCGCAAACTATACTCGCGGTCAGCAATCACCCCATGGATGAAATCATCACCCATGAGCACACTCAAATTGAAATTCTCCAAACCCTGCTTCGCCTTGGCGGTAATGAAATCCAGAATGTCAGGATGTGTTACCTCAAGAATAGCCATGTTCCCGCCTTGGCGACGACCACCCTGCTTCACCGTCTTCACACTTTCACTATACAACTGCAAGAAGGTCAAAGGCCCAGAGGCGACACCCTCAATACCTTTCACCCGAGAACCCGCACGTCGTAGTTTACTAAAATTAAACCCAGTACCGCAGCCCACCTGCTGCATCTTGGCCGCATCATGTAAACCACGATAAATCGCGTCAAGATCATCACCGACAGGAATCGCGATACTGCTAGCCAACTGCTGATACGCAGTGCCCGCATTCATCAACGTGGGACTATTGGGCATGAAATCAAGATTCTTCATGATACGCTTGAACTTGTTCTTCCACTTTCGCTGCGTTGCCTCATCAGCGCCGTTCTTCTTCTCAGCCTTCGCAACGGCAGTCGCGACACGCTCGAACAACTCAGCAGGACTCTCATACCAGCCACGCTCATCATCACGCAAGAGATAGCGCTCTTTCAAGAGCTTCAAGGCATTCAAAGAAAGGTCAGTACGGACAATCTTCCCTAACAACGCAGACTTCGCGCTGCGCTCAGCAGCACGCTGCTCACGATAAAGAATGAAGTGCCTGGCAACCTGGTGCAAGCCAGCCTCCATGAGAATTTCTTCCACAAGATCCTGAATGTCCTCCACATCAGGGAGATGACTACCCGATTCAGCGGCGTAGGCGCGAGTGAGCTTCTTCTCCACCTGCTCAGCAAGCTTGGCGGCAGGGAGCTCAGTCTCAGTAGCGGTACCAGCCTTCAGAATGACGCTCTCTACCTTAGCGCGATTATACTGCACAAGGCGTCCATCACGCTTCCGCACTTTCTCGAGAACGAACTCTTTTACCATGGTAACCCCCACGAGGGAGGACCCGAAGGACGTTTAAAAAGGTTATGAGGGAGAAACACTCAGGGCACAGTGATTTCAGCGACTTCCCGCTTCTTACCATACCACTTGTTGAGGAAAAAGCCCACAACCAAGGGAAGGAAGACCGCTGCCCAGCCCACCGCGATTGCCCAGCCAGGATAACCCTCATAGGGAGCTGCCAATTCCTTCAAGAAGAAAGTGATGAACATGACAACGAGGATAATAGGGATGACGAGCCTAATCAGCCACCACCAAAGATTCACAGGGAACCATGGCGACTCGCGAGCCAAGTGCTCCTTGACTTCCTTGCCTGCTTTGGTCCAGCCGACCAGGAGACATTCGAAGATGCCGAACATGATGAGCCCGTAGCTCAGCACGAAATGATCCACAATATCCAGGAAATACAAACCCGCGCCGGTCACGAAGATGATACCCCCTGCGAAGCCGAGAATACACCCAATCAAGGAGAGCTTCATAGTGCTCGTCCGCAAACGATCCTTGAACGCAGCAAGGACGCCCTCGAGCAAAGAGAAAGCAGAATCAATACCTAACGAGAGCAGGACGATGAAGAAGAGCAAGGAGAACAACCAGGCCATAGGCATCATGCTCAACGCTTCAGGGAAGACGACGAAGGCCAGACCAGGACCAGACGCCACCACATCAGGAACAGCCACCCCTTTCTGCATAGCGAGGAAACCCAAAGTCCCGAATACGACAAAGCCGGCCAGGAGACTGATGCCGCTATTCATCAACGCAGTCCACAAGGCATCGCCCGCAGTGTCCTGCTTCTTCTTCACATAACTCGCGTAGGCAATCATGATGCCGAGGCCAACGCTGAGCGTGAAGAATATCTGCGACGCCGCCGCCACCCAAATCTCAGGGTCAAGCAACGCGCTAAAGACGGGCTTCATGTAGACCACCAACCCGCCAGCAGCGCCTTCAAGAGTGACCGCTCGTATGAGCAGGATGAAGATGAGGAGTATCGGCAAAGGCATAGTCACCTTCACGACTTGCGATACTGACTTGATACCCTTGAACACGCTGAAATAGATGAGTATCCAAACGCCGATGAGGCAAGCCAGCAAAATCCAATTGATGCCGCCGAGCACGCCGATACCGCTTGACAAGCCAAGCACCTGCTCATAGAAGTAGCTCTCCGCGCCGCCGCTCCACGCCATGGAGAAGCTGGAGAAGAAATATCTCAACGACCAAGCCATGACTGCAGCGTAATAACTGAGGACGACGAAGGCGATGCCAAGCATCCACCAACCTACCGCGCCAGCCCAGGTCTTCAGCTTGCGCATAGCGCCGACAGTGCTGCGCTGGAAGTGCTGACCGACGGCGAACTCGAGGACCAAGAGAGGAATACCAAGGACTAGGAGTGCAATCAAATAGGGGATGAGAAAGGCACCACCACCGTATTTGTAGGTCAGATAGGGGAATCGCCAGAGATTACCAAGACCTGCAGCAGAGCCTACTGCCGCGAAGATGAACAATAATCGTGAAGGCCAACGCTCGCGTGCCATATGTACCCCGAGTAAGCATAGTTAGGAGCATATAAAAAAGTGCTGTTTAGCTACAACCAGTTGTCGAACCGCAATCTTCACACAACATGCAGGTGCCGTTTCTCTTCAGACGCATGGACTTGCAGCTGGGGCAAGGCTCGCCAGTGTAGCCCTTGGCTTTCGCTTCGGCGATGGAGCGCTCCTCGTCGGTCATGGAACGCTTCTTCTTTTCCTTACGAGCCCGCAGGGGCTTGGCATCCTTGACATGCACCAGGTCGTCACGGTCGAGATATTCATGACCCAACACGCGATAGAGATAATCAATGATTGAGGTCGCGTTCTTTACCGCAGGATCGCCATGCACCGGACCACCAGGAGCGAAATCAGTAAAGGTGAACTTATCCACAAGGTTCTGGAGAGGCACACCGCTCTGCAACGCGTGATTCACCATCTCATTATACGCGCCAAGTAAACCCTGATATTCTTCACCCATGTCGCTCATCTCCATACGAACTTGACCAAGGGAGCCGTTCTCATGATCATGGGTGACAATGGACACGTTCTGTCCACCAACCGTCGCGGCGCGTGTGATACCCTCCCATTCTGGCGTTCCAGGGAAACCAGCAGCGATAGCCACCTGTACACTCTCTGGTGTCACAGCAGCCTCATCGATGTCATCCTCTTCGAAGGCAGAAAGGTCCTCAGCCACAGTGTTCAAGGGCTGCGAAAGCTTGCATCCATCACGATACAAAGCATTCGCCTTAATCATAAGCTTCCAACTCATCAAATAGGCAGTGCTAATATCTTCGATAACAGCTTCATTGGGCATGTTAATGGTCTTGCTGATAGCGCCGCTGATGAACGGCTGAGCAGCAGCCATTGCGCGGATGTGCGCCTCAGCAGAAAGGAAGCGCTTCCCATTCTTGCCGCACTTGCTTGCGCAATCAAACACTGGGAGATGCTCATCCTTCAAACCAGGTGCGCCCTCAACAGTCATGGTGCCGCAGACATAGCCAGTCGCCTTCTCAACTTCTTCCTTTGAGAAGCCGAGCCGCTCCAGCAAGTTGAAATCAGGATTCTCGTATTCTGTCTTCTTGAAACCCAAAGTCTCCATCGCATCGTCACCAAGGGTGAAGCGGTTAAAGACGAAAGTGAGGTCAAACGCTGATTCGAGATTGCTTTCAATCTTCTTGAGCATCGCATCAGTGAACTTCTTCTTTTTCAACGCGGCGTGGTCCAGAGCAGGACTACCTTCAAGTGTAGCATGACCAACAGCGTACTTGACAATCGTATCGATATCTTTCGCATTATAGCCCATGCGCTTGAGAGCCAGGGGCACTGATTGATTGATAATCTTGAAATACCCACCGCCAGCGAGTTTCTTGAACTTGACCAGCGCGAAATCAGGCTCGATGCCCGTGGTGTCGCAATCCATGACCAATCCGATGGTGCCTGTAGGAGCGACGACCGTGACTTGCGCGTTGCGATAGCCATGCTGTTTGCCCATGGCAAGAGCTTCAGCCCAGACTTCACGAGCAGCAGCAACAAGCTCCTTGTGATTGTACTCGTCGCTGATGCCCTGGGGTGTCACCGTCAAACCCTCATAGTCCGCAGCCTTCGCATTGTCAGCCGCGCGCTTATGGTTCCTGATGACACGAAGCATGTCCTTCTCATTTCCAGCGTATCCATTGAATGGACCAAGCTCCTTGGCCATCTCCGCGCTGGTGGCGTAACTCTGGCCGCCCATGATAGCAGTAATGGCTGCGATATAGGTACGTCCCTCATCACTATCGTAGGGGATACCGAGTCGCATCAAGGTGCTGCCGATATTTGCGTAGCCCAAACCCAATGTTCGGTACTTGTAGGAACGAAGCGCCATCTCGTCGCTGACGAACTGGGCCATGAGAACGCTAATCTCAAGAACAATAGTCATGAGCCGGGTCGCGTGCTTGAAACCAGCAATATCAAACGAACCATCTTCCTGGAGGAAGGTGGCGATGTTCAACGACGCGAGATTGCACGCAGTATCATCCAAGAACATATACTCGCTGCAGGGATTCGAAGCGTTAATCTTGCCGTCCTTGGGACAAGTGTGCCACTCGTTGATTGTCGTATCGTATTGGACACCAGGATCAGCCGAGTGCCAGGCGGCGAGGCAGACCTTATCCCATAACTCCTTCGCCTTCAGTGTGCGCCACTTCTTCCCGTCGGTGCGCTTGATGAGGTCCCAGTCGCTATCGTCCTCCACAGCCTTGAGGAAGGCATTGGGAACACGAATACTGTTGTTCGCGTTTTGACCACTCACAGTCTGGTAGGCTTCTGATTCGTAATGGGTATCGAAGACGAGGAAATCAGCATCATAGAAACCCTGGTCCGCCATCTGCAGGATGCGGAAGATGTAGTTCATGCTTACGCCGAGACGCTTCGCCTCCTTGATAGCCGCTTTAAGCTTGCTATTCTTGTGCCAATCAGTGCCGTCCTTAGCCGCGTCGGCGATGTTCTGGAGGAGGAGTTTGTTGATGTGACTGCCGCAGACCAGGTCAGCGACCTTCTGCTCTTCACGATATTTCCACATGATGAAGGTCTCAATCTCAGGATGGTCCATGTCCAAGCAGATCATTTTGGCTGCCCGTCGGGTGGTGCCGCCACTCTTGATAGCGCCTGCGCCAGCGTCGAAGAGCTTGAGGAAACTCATTAATCCAGATGAAGTGCCGCCGCCACTCAAAGGTTCTCCACGACCACGGAGCTGGCTGAAATTACTGCCGGTGCCCGAGCCATACTTGAACACTCGAGCTTCGCGTACCGCGAGATCAAAGATGCCACCTTGATTTACAAGGTCATCTCTCAAGGATTGAATGAAACAGGCATGGGGTTGCGGTCGGGTATAGGCATCCTCACTCTGTTTGAGTTCATCAGTTGCTGGGTCCACATAGCTGTGACCTTGGGCATTGCCTCTGATATCATAGGCCCAGGCGAGGCCAGTATTGAACCACTGGGGAGAATTGGGCGCCACCATCTGCTTGAGCAACATATAGGCGAGTTCGTCATAGAATGTCTGAGCATCAGCTTCTGAAGCGAAATAATCCGCCTCTTCAGCCCAATGACGCCAGCAGCCCGCGATACGATGCACGACCTGCTGAATGCTCGTCTCACTGCCCAGCGAGCCATCCTTCTGCGGCACACCAGCCTTCCGGATGTACTTTTGTGCGAGGATGTCAGTGGCGAGTTGGGTCCAGGCCTTCGGGACTTCGACACCTTTAATCTCGAAAACGACGCTACCATCAGGATTCTTGATGACTGAGTCACGTTTCTCATAGGAGAATAATTCATAGGGCGTCTTGCCTACTTCAGTGAAGAAGCGTTTGATAGTCAGTCCAGTCATTCCACCACCTTCTGCGCCCCCCCTCTCTGCCTTGTGGGGGGTATGAAGCACAATATGTTGTGGTTTTTCGCAAAACAAACCACGAGATGTGCGGTTTGATGGCGACTAGCACCGTATATAAATATTGTTGTCAGCAAACGTATAGGTTCATAGAATGAGAAAGGAAATATATCAATGAACTGAAAAATCGCGATGAATGGGTGACAAAAAATTGATAAAGTATGTATTCTACAGAGCTTTCATGAAAGATGTTTCAATCTGTCCAAAATGTGGTTCGACGAACTTAAAACCTGCTACTTTAGCCGGTACATCTGATGCTTTGCCCTTAGGGAGAGGTGTTGATTTCAATAAGAGTATCTGTGAAGATTGCGAATATGTAGGTATTTGTCCAATACTCCCAGAAAATGAGATTGACAACTTCAGAAAAGAATTGAAAAAATAACTACTGCTCCTTTTGGAGCTTCTTCGTTAACTTCTTCAGATATTTATCAAGGGTGAGGATCATGCGCTCCTTGCTCGGCGTCTTCAGCTTGCGGGACAGGCTCTTATCACCAATCTCGATGCGAACCCATGCACTAATAGGATTCTTCCCTCCCTTTCGAATCTCCTCGAACTCCGAACGGGTCATGGAGTCGAGCGCCTCTAGGAGGTCAAAGAGGTCCTGTACCTCCCTGTCGCCGATGACTAAGGGCTTTACTGGTTTCATGCGGGGTGTGAACGCAGTCTTTTTCAAGTCCTTTGAACGGCGTTTGAAGAACTTTGCCTTTACGCTGCGTTGAATCGCGATGACGAACATGAAGAGGATGACGATGGCAACCAGGAGCAAGCTCATCTTCCCCGGGATGTCTATGAGCTTGAGGTCGAACAGCATACTCTGTTTCAAGAGCTCAGAGAGCACGACGTAAGGATTGTAGCTACTCAACACCTTTACGACGGCATTCATGGCCTCGAGGGGCAACACCAGATTGCTCACGAACAGCAATACTGAGCCGATGCTCAAAGATGCAATCATCGCTGCTTCCTGGGTCCCGGTCAGGTAACCGACGAGCATGCCAAGGAAGCTGAATAAGGTGATGGCAATAATGATGATGACCAGACTGACCGCGAAATTGCTGAACAGCGGCACTGTGACGAACAAGAAACTGACAAGTAGGATTACTAAAATCTGCGCGAGTAGGATGAGGAAGGTCGTGAAGAAACTATAGAGGATGTGGTACTCGTCACGCGTCGCGGTGGTGAAGTTTCTGAAAGCCGCGGTAGAGATTTTATCCATGACGATGAGCGAACTGTTCAGCATAAAGCCGAGAAACATGATGACGAGCATGAGTACATAGGGGTAGGTGAAGGCGAGATTGTCCTCTTCTGTATTCACCGCTTCTATCTTGGTTGTGATGGGAGAGGCGACGCTGCTCGCTTCAAGCCCGAGCACGTTTCGCAATGATGAATCGATATGTCCGAGCTTGCCTCGGAGTGTTGTCAGCGCTTTCAGTGACTCGCCGAGTTCCTTGTCAGCGTCAGTAAGTCGTTTCTCTACATCGGCAGACGCATTCACCAGTTTGATGTGGCTTTCCTTCGCTTTTGAGATGGCCAAAGCAGCCTCATCGATGAGTCGGCTCACTTCTTCGACGGCACGCGGTGCGTCATCAGAGACTTGTCTGATAGTATCTGACTTGTTGAGCAAGTCATCCAATACCTCATCAATGAGCTCGCGAGTCTCGTTCTCCGTTTCACCCTTGACCTCTCGCAGAGTCTCCTCCGCTTTATCGATTGCATCAATCCCTATAGTCTTCACTTCGGTGATGATGCCTGACAAGCCAGTAACGCGACCGCGAATCTCTTTGAGGTCAGTAAACGAAACATTCACATTGACACTGCCCAAACGCTTCCTACCTTCCATAGCGTTTTCTTGAACATCACTCATGCGTTGCTCGATTTCAGCCCCTGCCTGAAGCTGCGTACTAATCTCCTTCTGGGCAAGAGCGACGCGCTGCAAGACATCACTGGCCAGGTCTTCACTGAGCTCAGTGCTCTGCACGGCGAACTCGGCGCTGAGGCCCTCAATGATTTCATAGACAAGATTGATACGGCTGTAGTCCACCGCGAACGTGACTTCCTTCGTCTCGTTGTCTTTCAACTCAAAATCTTCTGGGAAGATAACACAAGTGTGAATCTCACTCGTCTTAATCAGTTCAGTACAATCCTCCTTGGAGCCATAGTTGCTCACAAGATACCCTTTATCCTGCAAGGCTGTGAACATCTCGTCAACGAGCGGTGTGTAATCAGGAGCGTAGACGCCCACCAAGAGCGCCTTGTCTTCTGAACCACCAGTGTAGGCCGCACTCACCAAGAGAATGATGAGTAAGGGACCGAAGATAATAGTGAACGCGGTCTCTCTCGAACGGAAAAGGAGCTTGAGGTTCTTGGCAATGACGGCGGGGCCTTTCATAGGTCACCCTCTTTTTTCGGTTCTGCAGGAGTTGCCTTCTGCTTCTTTTTCGTCTTCTTGCCGTAAATCGTGACGAACACATCATCCAGGTTCGGCTTGTTCAGCTTGATGTCCAAGAGCTGCTCGCCTGAGCGCTCCAGCAGCGTCAGCACTTTCCTGATAATCTTCTCTGGCTGCTCTGTGCGGATGGTGAGATAGGTGCCTTCCTGGCTGATGCCTGTGATGTCCTGCCCCTTCATCTGGGGGATGATCTTCTCGTAGCTGCCAGGATAGCTCTCAATGAGAATCTCCTGCATCCTCGTGTATTTGAGCTTGAGCTTGTCAGGCGTGTCGATGTCAACGAGATGGCCGTCCTTCAAGATAGCGATGCGGTTGCATAGGCTGTCAAGTTCGTTCAAGTGGTGACTGCTGAGAATGACTGTTGTGCCACGCATGTTGATGCGCTTGACAATTTCCCAAATCTGGTTCCTGAGGACTGGGTCCAGGTCTGCGGTTGGTTCGTCCAGGATGAGCACTGCGGGATTGTGCACCATGGCGCAGGCCATGTCCAAGCGTCGCTTCATACCGCCGCTGAGGTCCCGGGCAGTGACATATTGGCTGGCTTTGAGACCCATGAGCTTGAGCAGGATGTCCACATTCGCGCGGATGGATTTGGAGCCCAAGTTGTACATCTTTCCAAAGTATTCGAGATTCTCACGCACCGTGAGCTTCTCGTAGAAACTCGGCGTCTGGGCAGCGAAGCCATAATTCTTGTTCACAATCATCGGCTTTTTCAGCACGTTGAAGATGCGCGGGTGGCCATTGGCGTCCCACTCAGTGAAATGCACGACGCCCTTTTCAGGAGCGAGGAAACCGACGAGAAGATTGAGCAAGGTGGTCTTGCCAGCGCCAGAGGAGCCAATCATGCCGATGACTTCTCCCTTTTCAATACCTAAAGAGATGCCTTTCAGGACGTGATTATTACCGAAGCTTTTCGAGATGTTCTTGATGTCAAAAACCAGATGTTGTCCCATGTATACTCACCAGGCGCCTATGCCTTTCCCCATAAATATGGGCCTCGATATGCTTTATAAAGGTTGCTCTTCAAGGAAGAGCAACCCCCGAACGACAGTAAGGATGATTTAGTTCAGCATTCAGTCCCGCACACTCTCGTAGATATAGCTGAGGAAGCCGACTGTGTAGAAGAGGAGGTTGATGATGAGCATGAGGAAGAAGAGCACGCCAAGCGT
>JAAOYD010000036.1 GCA_018221165.1 Candidatus Woesearchaeota archaeon
ATCGCAGGCTATTTCCACATGGCGGAACAGGTCTTCAATGATGAGGAGATGGTTAACCGCGCCGCTGCGCTCCAGCACTTTGGTATCGAAGGCAAGGTCAAAGAGCAAGGCGAACAGACCGTGGCTGACAGGAACAGGATTGTCGTCCTTCCCATGGCTGAATCCAACCAGAAAGCCATCGTTAGCATCTACGAAGCAGCTGGCTTCAAGCCGCCCGAAGGAGTAGAACTTCTCAGCGTCTACGCAACTCGCGATCCTACAGCGAGTATTCCTGACGCCTTTGGTAAGGGACCAGAATTCTACTTCAAGTGTGTCGAGAGCATTCTGGACTATGTGCCGAAGGCCGTTGATCGAGCGCTCGTCACGCTAGACTAAACCTTTCTTACAATACCTTTTTCAGCATCGACTTCAACGAGATCGCCATCTTTGAAGGCTTCGGTTGCACTGTGCGTGCCGACGATGCAGGGCTTGCCGAACTCGCGAGAAACAACTGCTGCATGGCTAGTCAAACCCCCTTCATCTGTGACGATAGCGCCGGCCCGCTGCATAAGCACGACGGAAGCTGGCTGGGTCATGTCAGCCACAAGGATATCGCCGTCCTCAAACCGCGACGCGACCTCCTTGAGCTTCTCGATATTCTCACTTAGCAATATCCGGACACGACCAGTCGCCTTTCCCTTCGAAGCAGGCGTGCCTTGCAGCTCTGATGATTTAGGTGGTGCGACAATCTGCGGGAAGCGTTCCTTAACGAAAGTCATCGCTTCTTTACCAGAATAGCAGAAGTCCTCTCCGTCGCTGAAACCGAGAAAGAACGCCTCTCGCCGACGGGCGAGCTCTTCTGCAGAGACTCGCGTCTTCTTCTTGATGCCGTCGACAATCTCATGAATCTGATAGCCCTCACGCAGTATCCGAACATCCTCACCAATACGCTTGGCAATCTCATCCAGCATGCGCCGCGAGAAGAATTCCGCGCCCGCCCAGAGCGGTTTGATTCTCATCCGTCCGAGTGTAGTGCGATGGATGACCTCGACGAGATATTGCAATTCATCGCTGTTTACTTTATCGAGAATGACTTGCACTTCTTTCTTGTGCTTCGCCTTCCGCTCTTTCATCTCAACAATGCGATCCTGCTGGTCGCCTTTCTCCTCAGCGAAGCGAGTTTTATACGTTTCGAACAATGCGTCGTAGTCATAGCTGTTCCAAGTATTCCATGAACATCCTTTCATGTACACGAGCCAATCTTCCTTTGTTAGTTCTTCCTTTTCACTCAAAAGAGTGAGCCAGTGAATCTCATCGTTGTTGATGTCGTCCAGTTCGTAGGGCTCGATGAGGGTAAGCATGGTCGTCCGTGGATCTTTGAAGTGTTCAGAAAGCAACTCGACAATGCGTTCTTCCGTCGCGACCATGGGTTCGTGTTGACTTTGATGGTAGAGACTCAGTCCTGCCTCGACAACATCTGTGAATTCTGTGAAGACCTTGATGAGTTCCTCGTCGCTCATCGCGGCGAAATCCATAGTTTCGAACTCGTCCGCCATCTCGAAGAATCGGTCACGATAGCCAAAGGCTACTTTGAAAAACTCCTCTAACACTTCTCGCTTGAAGAACTCTTTACCTTCTTCCATCATCTGGAGTTCGTCCTTCTTACCGATGAACACCTTTGTGACATAGTTCTGGCTGAAGGCCAAGAATGTCTTGGTGCGGCAACCAGGGAATGGCTGGCTCTTCTTATGGCCGCGCGTGTCAGTGCTGTACAGGAACATCTTGATCCTGCCCTTGTACCAGAACGTCAATTCCATCATAACTTCCTCACGATACCTGTATTCGCATCGACTTCGATCAGGTCGCCGTCCTTGAAGATTTTGGTGGCATGTTGCGTCGCAATAAGACATGGGACGCCAAACTCGCGCGAGACGATTGCTGCATGGCCAGTGATACCGCCTTCGTCCGTGACGATTGCAGCAGCTTTCTCAATCGCTGGCATGAACAACGGCTTGGTCTGGGTCGCGATGAGGATATCGCCTTTCTTCATCTTTACGATCTCAGCCATAGTATCACGATCTGCTTTGATGACTGTGGCACGACCTTTTGCATAACCTTTGCTAGCGATTTGTCCCTTTAACTCAGTCATGTCAAGTTCCTTTTCGAGTTCGTTTCGCTTTATGAAATCCTTAGCTTCTTTCCCTACTTTGAATCCAAATTCACCATCTTTCAAGAAACCAATGAAGAGCTCATCACGACGAGCAAGTTCCTCTTCAGGAACACGCTTCCCTTCCTTGACCATAGCAATGATTTCTTCCTTGATGTGATTCTCTATTTGGCGCAAGGTCAAACCGTACCGTCTTCCCAATTCTTCCATGACGTGACGGTTCGCCCATTCGAACGAGACCCATCCGTGCCTCACTTCAAGACGGATGTGGCTAAACTCCTGAACAGTCTTGGCTAATTCTTGGATGTTTTCAGGAATAGCATATTCTTTGATTAGGCGTTCCTGTTCTTTCTTGATATCTGTGAAATCATTTCCTGTGACTTCTGTTCTCTTCCCTTCCTTGAATCTCTTCTCATGTTCTTCCAAGCTTGTGGGAGGAAAACCTTCATCAGTACCAAGGAAACGATATTTCAAGTAGAACTTCTTGACTGCGGTTTCATCTTTCTCCTCAACAATTTTAGCCCAGTCTAATTCTTGCTGTTTTAGGATGCTCGGTGTTGTTGGCGCTGTCAAATCGATAAAAGCCTGTGTCGGATCCCCGGCTTTCCCTTCTAGGAACGCAACAAACTCCTTCCGGACAAGCTCTAAACATTGCGGTTGGGTCGTATGATAGAGCCCCATGAGTACCTTACTCCAACGGAGAATTTCAATCATCAATGTGAGTAATTCTTCATCGGAACAAGATGAGAGTTCCTTGTCGTACATGCTTGAAGATATATGGAAACCTTCTTCAACCCGCTTTAGTGAAAGTTCGGCAAGAGCACCAGCATGCTCACTAAACATCTTGTAGCCGTAACGAGTTTCGCGTTCCATATCCTCTTCGCTGTAATAGGTTTCCACATGCGCATGTCTGGATACCATGGCTGAATTGCGATAGCCGACACCGAGATGTTTGGGAAGCTCTTTCTGACAAGCCTGCAGATTCCACTGAGAGTTGATGAGAGGAACCATATGTGACTCCCACATTTTACGATACGTGACTTTCATTCTATCTTCCTCACTACTGCATTGTCTGCATCGACTTCGACGAGGTCACCGTCTTCAAGAACTTGCATTGCGCACCTGCAGCTCACGACACATGGGATGCCTAGTTCCCTGCTGACAATCGCTGCGTGGCAGGCCATACCGCCTTCATCTGTCACGATACCCACTACTTTCTTGACGAGAACCATCATGTTTGGGTTGGTCATACCAGTAACAAGGATGGTTCCTGGTTTGATGCTCGCCGCGATTTTCTGGATTTCATCAAGTGATTCAACCTTGACTTTCATAACTTTTCCTTTGACTTTGCCGAGACAGGCGGTCATTCCCTTAATTTCCACTGTGTCTTTGCTCGGTAGACTTGGTACAATACGTTCTTTGTGAAAACATTCTGCTTCACCCCCGTCAAGAACTATAATCTTTCCATCCTTGTACTGCAGCAAATAAGCTTTGTTACGGGTTTCGAGCTCTTCAACGGTGAGCGCTTGCCCTTCGGTGAGTAGGCGCTCGATGTCAGGTGGAGTGTAGAGCATGAGGAGATTCCTAATTGAAGCTTTGGCACGTCTTGCAATCTCTTCAAAGAGAGGAAGCAGATAATAACCTGTGCCACCCCAGCAACTCTTGAGTTCGAGCCGTCCGTTGCTCGCCTGTTGGATGAACCAGGACAGTTCTTCCATTTCCTTTGAGCCTGCCTCTTTCAGGATGGCTTGTTGTTTCTTCTTGAGTGCTTCCTTCTCATTCTCAGTCTCGGTGAGTTCCTGTTCAACTTCTTCAACTGTCTGAGCAGCGAGCCTTGTCCGCATAGTTTTCATCGCGAGTTCTTCGCTCTCGATGTTGAAAAGCATGAGTGGGTACTTCAGCATGTGCTCCTTCATTCCCTCTTCTGTCGGGTTTTTGAGAAGCGCGAGGAAGTCTTTCTTTTCCCTGTAGAGGAGGTCGAGCATGGTCGGTGTTGTGAGGGTGATGAGTTGTTCCTTGTAAGAAGAGCCGAACTTCTCCTTGACGAGCTTTGCTAGCCGCTGTTCCGCCGGTGCCATGACCTCTTCCCGTGAATAGACGAAGTTGGCCATTACTTTCCTGTAGGGGATGCAGAATCTTTTGAAGAGTTTGAGGAGCTCTTTATCGGAAAGGTTCTTCTTGAAATCAGTTCTAACTTTTTTGAATTCTCGCCAAAAATTCCTCACAGCCTCATGTGTGCCTTCAATGGTTTGCCTTGTGAACCCATGATTGAGGAACTGCTCGCCGCTCTCATCCATGAGTTTGATACTTTCCTCGCTGAAGTAGGTTTCGACATAGCCTTTCTTACTCCATATGAGGAATTCCGTCGCGTTGTTCCCTACCATGTTGCCATGGATGATGTGGCGCTCTGTCTGGATGTAGTTCTTCAGCAGCGGCTGCTCCCCTGTCCACGCGAGTCGATATTTGGTCATTTCAACGTCGTAATCGGTCTACTTTGTAAGATGTGTAATTTGCTATCTTTGTCGAATGCCCACTCGATGTCCTGCGGTTTCGCGTAATGCGCTTCGATCTTTATGACTTCTCTTGCGACTTCGAGTACTTGCTCATCAGTGAGTTTGCGCTTGCTGCCTTCCTCGTCGGTGAACTCCACTTTCTTGTTGCCTTTCTCATCTTGGAAGAGGGCGAATTTCTGCGTTCCAACATGAGTCTCGAGGATTTTCAACGGTTCTTTCTGCACCATGTGCGTGTCTGGTGTGATGCTGCCGGAGACGACAGTCTCGCCGAGTCCGAATGCGCCTTCGATGACCATTTGGTTATGGTCTTGGTTAATGGGATTGACGGTGAATGCGACACCTGCGATGGCTGCGTCAACCATCTCTTGCACAACAACACTGATAGAAACTTCTTCATGCTTGAAATTATTCTTGACGCGATAGTAGATGGCCCTAGCATTGAACAAGGAGCTCCAGCAATCCCTGACAGCCTCGACGACAGCATCGCTGCCTTTGATGTTTAGATAGGTGTCCTGCTGGCCAGCGAAGGATGCGGTTGGCAGGTCTTCTGCAGTGGCGCTGCTTCTCACCGCGACGAAACCGACGACCTTCTCATGATGTTCCTTGATATCCTCGATGATCCTCTTTGGTATAGGGGTGTTCTTTATCAGTTCCTGAATCTCCTCGCTCACCTTCTGCAAGTCTTCTGTCTTCTCAACGTCAAGGTCGGCAAGACGCTTATGGATGCCATCCTTGATGCCCGCTACGAATTCCTCATAGGCATGGATGGTGATGCAGAAACCTTCTGGGATGGCGAACTTCGCATACATTTCACCAAGGTTCGCGCCCTTACCGCCGACGACAGGGATGTGCGACTTATTGATGTCGCTGAAATGCCTGATGTATTCTTTCTCATCCATCATTCCACCTTCTTGACTGTACCTTTGTCAGCATCGACTTCTATTAAGTCACCGTCTTTAAACACTTTGGTTGCGTGTTTGGTCCCTATCACGCAGGTCTTTTTGAGTTCTCGCGCGACGATGGCGGCGTGGCAGAGGATGCCGCCTTCGTCAGTGACGAAAGCCGCTGCCTTTTCCATGGCCGGAATGAAATCCGGCGTCGTCATGGAGGCAATCAGGATATCTCCCCTCTTGACCTTGTCGAGCACCTCGTTGGAGCGGACAATCTTCGCCGTCCCCTGTATCGTCCCCGGATACGTGCTGATACCTTCCACAGTCGTGATTCCTTCCGTATCGATGTCCAGCCCGTAGAATGTCCGCATCTCCTCGATGCCTTTTCCCGTGACTATCTTCAGTCGCGGTTTCTGGGCGATGGCGCTATAGCCTTCCTGTCGTCTCGCTAGCTCTTCCTTCGACGGGATTGCATCGTCGAGCACCTCGTGATAGGCACAGAAATTGAGCTCCTGATAGCTGAGTCCCCGCTCCGCAGCAACCCGCTCGAAAATCGGTTGAGCATAGACGTAGGAGTTTGAGAGTACCGTGCTCCTGTACGTCCGGAGATATACGTATTCCTTGATGAGCTTCACCAATGAACGGATGTCATCAGGAGCGTCAAGCTCGTCGAGCGCTTCTGCCGTCTGTTTCCGGTTCTCCTCGACTTGTTCCTTGAGCTCTTGCAGCATCGCGGCCGGGTCCTCCTCGAAGTTCCCGATCCGCCGTCGTACGTCCTCGATGGTCCAGAATGTCCCGATGCCGTATCGTACACTCAGTGCGCCGTAGGCATTGATATGGTCCTGAATCATCGGGTCGGTCAGGGTTCCGGCCCTACTCTCCTCGACGAGCTGGAGGAAACTCTTCTGCTCCACGGTGTTCATGTTTTCTTTCTCCGGGAAGATTAGGACAGGCAGTAACTCCTCCTTCTCCTTCCGCTGCAAGTACTCAGTGATGCGCTCTTGCAGGCTCATCTCCACCGACAATGGAATCATCAGGAAGACCGTGAACTCAGCCATCATGTCGAGATACTCCATCATCAGATCGAGGAGCTCCTTGTCTGCTTTCCCCGCGCTCCGCTCAGCGAGCGCCTTTGTTCTCTCGATTCTCTTCACTCCTTCCTCTTCGCACCGTCGCGCCCACCGCCAGAACAGCTCCTGGTCATTACTGACGACTGCGAGCTCTTTTGCCTTGATTACTTCTTTCCGGTCGTAGAAGATGTCCCCGTCGATGTAGAGCCACCGCGTTAGCTCATAGTCCTCAAGCCCGGTCAGCTTCTGAAAATGCTGTTCCGTGGTGAGAAGATTTGCCATGAAGGTCAGGATCATCACGCTCTCTTTCCTGCTCACGACATTGTACCATTCCGCACCCTCGATTACAGGAAACTTCATACCTTCCTCACCGTTCCGTTGTCTGCATCGACCTTGATTATATCGCCGTCTTTAAACACTTTGGTTGCGTGCTTTGTGCCGATGACACAGGGCTTCTTGAGCTCGCGGGCTAGGACTGCAGCGTGGCACATCACGCCGCCCTCGTCGCTTACCACGGCGGCGCTCTGTTGCAGTAGTGGAAGGATGCTTGGATGCGTGTTGATTGAGACGAGGATATCGCCATCCTCGAAGCCGTCGCCGT
This sequence comes from Candidatus Woesearchaeota archaeon, assembly GCA_018221165.1. GTDB lineage: Archaea > Nanobdellota > Nanobdellia > Woesearchaeales > UBA525 > UBA153. Next base: position 7,221 of record JAAOYD010000036.1, read on the forward strand.
CCGCGAGGTCATTCACGATGCGCACCCTACCTCGCGCTTTTCCAGGATAGGCTCCCTGTCCCTTGACTTGATCTTCTTCCTCCTCAGCCGTCTCGATGCCTATTTTGCTTGGGAAGTCATTGTCATAGTTGAAGACAATCTCCCCAGTCTCCGGTTCGCTCCAGAAGACGCAGTGTTCGCGCTTCATGATATCATCGGGTAACCTGCCCTCCAGCGCAGCCTCCAGCTCTCTCGGGGTGAGGAAGGCGCAGAGCGAGGCCTCCACACCGGCCTTCTCCGCTGCGCGCTTCCAGAGCGGCCTGAAGACCTTCTCGACATAGTCGAGGTAATATGACCTGCTCCTGAGCGGCTCGAAGAGCTCAATAAGCTCGCGGTTCTCGGCCTTCAGGTCCCCGTTCTCGATGGCGTCGAGGAGCCGATAGGGGATGAGGGTACCGAAGGTGAAGCATTCGGAGAACTCCTCGTATAGCTCTTTGAGCTGGCCGGCCGCGCCTGCCATGCGGGACAATGCGGTCCGGTTCGCTGCCGCTCCGCGCTCCGCCCATTCCTTGAGCCGCGGGTCCTTTTTCCTGACGAGCTCGGCGAAGAAGTCGTTCGACCCTATGAGTTCTTTCCCTGACTTGTAGAATGTTGTTATCGACTCGCGATGGACTGCAAGGTTGTGGTGCAGCTTGAAGCCGGTTGCCTTGAAGAGATGCGATCTGTAGCCCTCGTGGATAAGCGTTGAGAGGAAGAGCGGATACTTCCGCTCGAGATAGAGCTGCCAGTCGATTCGCGTCTTGGTGTAATCAACCATCAACCTTCCTCACAATACCATTATCTGCGTCTACTTCTAC
>JAAOYD010000037.1 GCA_018221165.1 Candidatus Woesearchaeota archaeon
AGCGTGAACAGGTTCTGGGGAGATGTGATGGCCGAGGAGATCATCGCACGCACAGAAGCGAACCCTGAACTCAAGAAGCTCGTTGACAAACATGGCTACTATGCCTACGACGAGAAAACACCCTCAGGAGAGATTCACATCGGCTCCGCACGCGGCTGGGTCATTCATGACATTCTCGCGAAATGCCTTCGCAACCAAGGCAAGAAAGCCAAGTTCGTGCTCAGCAGCGATGACATGGACCCGTTCGACAAACCAATCAAAGAAAAACCTGAATGGAACAAGTATCTCGGCGTGCCGTTCCGGAACATGCCCAACCCTGAAGGAGGCAAGGGGACGTGGGCGGAGTATTACTTCTCGCAATCCACCAACCGCTTCCCTGAATGGGGTATCGACGCCGAACTCGAGAGCACCGGTGAAGAATACGAGAAAGGTGTGTTCAACGCAGCAATCAAAACTGCGCTGGATAATACTGATAAAATTGCAGCAATCTTCGAACGCATCTACGAAAAACCCTACGACAAGCTCCCGTTCAATCCCATCTGTGAGAAATGCGGTAAGATTGGCACTACCGTCGCAACCGCCTGGAACAAGGAGAAAGAACTTGTCTCTTACGAGTGCCGCAAGGACGCAGTGAAATGGGCAGAAGGCTGCGGTCACAAAGGCGAGATGAAACCTTATGATGGTAAGGGCAAGCTGCCATGGAAAGTGGAATGGCCAGCCAAGTGGGTGAGCAAGGGTGTCATCGTTGAAACAGCTGGCAAGGACCACTTCACTAAGAAAGGCAGCCGTACCGTCGGCATCGCAATCAGCGACGAAGTGTTCGATTACGAACCACCCTATCCCTCAACGAGGAAGCGTGAAGGACCGGGCTACGAGTTCATCAACGTCGGTGGCCGTAAGATGAGCACCTCAAAAGGCATGGGCCACGGGTTCTCAGCAATGAGTGATCACGTCCCGCCGCAAATCCTCAGATTCCTCATGGTCACCTATAAGCCTTACAGCGTTATCGACTTCGACCCGACGCGCGGCAACGACCTCCTCCTCCTCTACGACCGTTATGACACTGCCGAGCGCATCTATTTCGGCGCAGAAGAGAGCAAGCGCGCCGAAGAGCTCAAACGTGTCTACGAACTGAGTCACGTCGGCCCCATCCCAAAGAAGTTACCACCACAGATAGGCCTCCGCCACGCAGCTGTCATCGTTCAAATTGCGAAGAATGACAAGGAAGGCATCAAACTGCTGCAACGAGAAGGGAGTCTCCCCCCAAAACTCAACAAGGAACAAGAGCACTATCTCGCAACACGCTTCGCAGGCGCACGCCAATGGCTCGCGGAATTCGCCCCTGAAAGCGACAAGTTCAAGATTCAAGAAACAGTCTCTGAGAACGTAAAGAAAACACTCTCAAAAGAACAGAAAGAAGCCATCGCCCTCTTAGCAGCAAAACTGAAGGAGAAGGAATACGAAGAGAAGGAGCTCTTCAACGAGTTCTACATCATCTGTGAGCAAGCAGGCATCAAAAACACGGAATTCTTCAAAGGGGTCTATCTCACCTTACTCACCAAAGAACGCGGGCCCAAGCTTGCGAACCTCATCCTCTCTATTGGCCAGAAACGAGTCTCACAGCTCCTCTCGCAGGCTTGAAGAGAAGTTTTTTAAGCCCTGAAGACTATTATTCCAACGACAGCTTTTTAAAGGGATGGCGGAACGCAAGAAGGGAATATGGCGAAGAACGGACTCGATGGACGCACCATCATCGGCCTTGTGGAATCAGTCACAATCACCCAAGACGACAAGACAAAAACCGTCAAGGCGCGGATTGACAGTGGCGCGACGAACAGCAGCATAGACAGCACACTCGCCGCCCAACTACGGCTCGGACCTGTTGTTGCGAACAAGATGATTAAGAGTGCGAACGGTGCTCGCATGCGACCCATCGTCGAAGTTGAGGTGGATCTCCATGGCAAAAAAGTGAAGGAGCGCTTCACCCTCGCCGACCGAAGCCACATGAAATATCGAGTCCTCATCGGCCAGAACATACTCAAAAGAGGTTTCCTCATTGACCCCTGTCAAGAATAAAAAGAAGTATTCAGCCGCATTGATTAGCCTCGGCAGCAAGAGCAGCCAATGGACTATCGACGCGATGAAGAAGTACTTCGAGAAGGTCGCTGATATCAGCCTCAAGCATATCGAAATCAATTTCTCAGGCGAGAGTGCCCAGATACTCTACAAGGGCGAGCCTTTGCCAAAATATGACTGCATCTACGCTAAAGGTAGCTTCCGCTACGCGCCCTTGCTTCAAGGATTAACAGCGTTGCGCGAGAAGAAATGCTACATGCCCATCGAAAGCAGCGCGTTCAGCATCGTCCACGACAAGCTGCTCACGCAATTGGCATTGCAGCAGCATAACATTCCAATGCCGCGAACCTATCAGGCTGCGACTGCGGAAGCGGCGAAGAGCATCATGAAGAACATGAACTTCCCAATTATCATGAAGTTCCCACAAGGTACAGGTGGTAAAGGTGTCGTGTTCGCCGAGAGCTACGCCACAGCTTCGAGTGTTCTCGACGCATTCACCGCGCTCCGACAACCATTCATCATCCAAGAATACATCGAGACAGGTGGTACTGACATCAGGGCCATCGTTGTCGGCGACAAGGTCGTCGCAGCTATGCAACGACGCGCTGATATCACAGAGAAACGCGCAAACACGCACAGTGGCGGCAAGGGTGAGCCCATCGTGCTCGACGAATACACCAAGAAGCTCGCAGTGAAAGTGGCCAAGGCCATCAAGACGGAAGTGTGTGGTGTCGACATTCTCAAAGGTGTAAAAGGCCCTCTTGTTATCGAAGGCAATGTCTCTCCAGGACTGCAAGGCATCACAGGGGCAACGAAGATTGACGTCGCTGACGCAATTGCGAAATACCTCTACGAACGCACCGCTGGTATCAAGGAAGAGGACCAGGAAGAGAAAGCAGCGAAGGTCATGTCCGATGCAGGCCTTGATGGTAACGACACTCTCATTACAACACTTGATTTCCGCGGCGCGCGTGTCTTACTTCCTGAGCTTATCGTGAAGAAGGCGAATCTCGAAGAAGAAGCTGATTACGTTATTACCTCAACACCTGGGCACTTGAACATTAAGAAGTTCGAGATGAACGGGAAAGAGTAAATTTTTCTAAGAATCTAAAGTGTCTGGCGAATCTTCTCGATGCAGCCGGCCACTTCTTCGCCTTTCTTCGTGAGCGCGAGGACTTTGAGTCGGCCACTCTTCTTGAAGGTGATGAGATCGGCTTTGTTCATCTCATTCAGAATCTTAACAATGTGACTGTATGTGCAGTCAACAACTTTTGCTAAGGAAGAAGCGTAATGTTCATGAGTACTAGTAAGAAGAGTGACAAGCATCATCGCTGGTTTCTCCCGGAAAAAGACACTGAAGATTTTTTTGTTCTTAGCCACTCACATCCCCCACTTGGATATATAGGTCCGTCCGTATAGGTTACGGATTATATATTCGGAACAATTGTTTGTATTTAAATGTTTCGGAACTCATGTTCCTAGTTACCCTATTAACAACAACTCAACCCGCAGAGATATTTAAAGCTATTGGTTCCGTTCTTCCGACGACAAAACAGCGACTGAAATGCCTAGAACTTACTGTCAAGCGAGCTTGAAGTAGACCCTGCGATTCTGCTTGCCTTTGTTCTCTGCCTTCATGAATTCGAGCTTGCC
>JAAOYD010000038.1 GCA_018221165.1 Candidatus Woesearchaeota archaeon
GTCACAAGGGGAAAAGCCAGGGCTAGAAGCATGACTGCCAGGACTACTGAACGCTGTACAAACCTCACCCTGTATCGACGAGAACAACCGCAAAGCTCGTTTTTAAAGGTTTCGTCGCGTAGCGATGGAACCTGAGAACGAGCGAAGAGAGCGAACGCGGTTTCGTCGCGTAGCGATGGAACTTGAGAACGTAGTGACCACGGTTTCGAGGGGGGTTAGGAGGCTTCTACTACTATGAGAGTGATGTCTTGCCAGTCCTTGCGCGTACTCTCTGTTTCAGTGAGTGTGAGCCGGAGAGAATGGGGACCAAGAGGGGTGTCGCTTGCCACAGCCAGTGTTGTTCCGGTGATGGTCAGCTTGCTCGCTATCCCTCCATTGAGACTGAGTTCGAGCTCGTCTCCGTCAGGGTCAACCATCGTGACAAAATCTTGAAGTGTCGCCCCATTCTCGATAGTGATGGGTGCGACGTAGCCAAGCACGGGTTCGCGGTTCTGCACAAGGAAACTGAAGAACCACATGCCATTATCGACCTGGCTCTTCGGGTCGGCAATAGTAACAAGGGAGAGGTCGTCGCGACCGTCTGCTCGCGCGGCGGGGAGTTCGGTCTTGGTGACGACGAAGCCATCGTTCTCTCCGAGGGAGGCTTGGTCTCCTGTGTCTTCAATGCGGAAGAATGGATTCTTCGTGGCGCGATCAATGAGCGCGTGTGCGAAAGCGAAGAGGGTGTAGGTTCTGGCTTTGTACCGTCTCGTGAACGTGCCGGTCTTGAACGAGCCTCCTTCATTGCTGAAACTGAGCGGCATGAGCAGATCAACTGCGGTCTCGCTCGGCGTGAAGGTGATGGTAACGTTCAGGTCGCCAGTCTGCACATTGGCACCAAGAAGAATCGCGAGCTCGTCTTCATCGATGCACGTGCCGAGTTTGTAGGTGAAGAACGATTCGAGGCTGTCTTGCACGCTCGGTCCCTGGCTGAGGAGTGGGTAGAGATGACGAGCGCAATGGAAGGTGCCGTTTCTCGTGTTCGCACCACTATTTTCACAAGGTAATGGAAGAGCGTCCTGTCCAAACACCCCATCGAAGCGTGGTCGGTGCCAGATGTGTTGTGGCGTGTCGGGAATCGTGGTCGGGTAGATGGTTGTGATGTCTACCTGTGGGAATGGATAAGGATATTCGTCGAGAACACCTACATATTGACCAGCGAACTTGGGACGGAGGGGGAAGCCACTGTCAAGCATGAGCCCGAAGCTGAGCGTGACAGGAATACCGCCACCATCAGGAGTGATGTCTGCAGTTAGGGTAGTGTCGTGTAGTCCGCCTTGGCTTGTGTAGAGCCGACCACCTTGGGCGCCGAGGAGTGTAAACGCGTCTTTCGCGACCAAGTCCATGCATTGCTCGATGTGTCCGGTGACTGCCTGCGTATCGTAGCCCTGCGTGACGGGGCTGTAAGTGTTAAGTCGTCGCGCGAGCGCAAAGATGAGAATGAACACGATGAGCACGGCAAGCCCGACGAGAATAAAGACTGTGACTTGTGCACGCACACCTCTCATGCGATAGTTCCAAGAATGAAGATATTTAAAGGTTTAGGAGAGCTTGACCGCGACGTACTGCATCCAAGGCTCTTCGCTCCTGCGTGCATGGGCTACGAAGTCCGCGAGTCCCCTGAGCATGATAGCACCGCGGCCATTGGTATCGTATAGCCTGCTCTGCTCCGGTACCATCTGCCATGCGTACTGTCGCGGATCGTAGTTCGGGTCTTCATTCTCGATAGTGAGGAGCGCGATGTCCATTTCCCCATGCACGATGTGCATTTCGACAATCGGGCGATAAGGCAAACCCTCTTCCGGGTGCCTGATGTAGTTCGAGATCGATTCAATCATGCTAAGCTCGAGATTGAAGAGCTTGTCTCCGTCTCTGTCGGAGAGGTTCGCCAGAACATGATCCCCAATGACGCGGTACATGAAGCCGAAGGTGGGTAGCCGTATTCGAGGGATGAGTTCCTCTGCAAACAGAGGAGTAGTGTGGCAGAGTCCAATCATGTCGATGGTCTCGACGCCTCGGTCTGCAAATTTGTTCACGAAAGGGACGACGCTGAGTCCCTCGTATTCGAACGGTGCTTCGACTGCTGGGAGTCCTGTCATACCCAGAAATGAGTGGGAAGTATATATAAGCCTTCCGACTAATTCATTACTTTCGAGTAACAAAGATGACTAATTCTGGTCATGCGACGTCTTCTTTAGGAAAGTAGACGGAGCCGGGGACGAACTCTCCATCGAGGTTCACGACCATGAGGAGGTCGACGAAGTGCTCTGGGCAGGTGTAGAGCGAGCCGTCGGTGAGTTCCTTGACGATAGTGTTGCCCCATTTCCTGTTGTGGGTTTGGTACAGCTCCTGATAGTCAATTTCGCCCGTGTCGATACCGTGCTCCCGGTCGCTGTTCAGCGCGAAGAAGTAGAGCCTGTTCACCCGCAGCCCCCAGGTGTAGACTTCCTGGTTGGGGTCTCCCCATTCCCTGGCGTTGATGAAGCCTTCCCGGACTGGTAAGGCGAGCTCTTCCCGTCTGTCCCTGCTGACGCCGAGCACCTTCAGCGAGATGTCGAAGTGACGTGCGCACCACCATTCACCAAAAGCGTTCCGTGGAAATATCCGTGTCTGCTTTCGAGCCCAAGAGATGGGGCGTTGCAATTCCTGTGCAGGGAAATCCTTCATGAGGAAGGCCCCTCCATTCGGCGTCATCATTTCTCTTCGAAGACGATGGCTGCGTAACTAACGCTGTTCTTGTCGTCTCCTGTCACCTCGGCACTAGTGTAGTATTGTTCGAGCTTAACATCACAGGGTTTGAGGATGTTGAGTAACAAGGTAATAGCGCGCGCTCCGCATACGGTCGCGAGTTCTTTCTCTGCAAAAGCGAGAAACTCGTCACCTTGCTGTTCTTTAATCATGTCAATCATTTGCTTATCAAAAGCGGCGATTTGCTTCTGAGGCTCTTCGTTGAATCGCAGGTACTTATAGTCAGGACCATGATGTGTAAAATCAGAGGAAACAATGAATACTGCTTTCTTGCCAGTCTCCACGAGTGTTTCCTTGATATCCATCGCTAACGCTTTCAGGTCCGCGTCCTGGCTGACCATAATAGGTACAAACTTGTGTTTCTCGTCGAGCAGTTGGAGGAAGGGGAGTTGTACTTCAATGGCATGCTCCCGCGTCATGATCTCGTCATCCAAGTGGATGTTGCCTTTCTTCGTCAGTTCGCGGACGAAGTCCTGGTCCGCCCGTATCATGCCGAAGGGAGTCTTCCACGTTTCTGATGACGTGCCTGATTCGACACTGTTGTGATTCGGGCCGAGAATGATGAACAAGTCTGGTTTGGGTGAGGCTGCGATGGCGTGATACGCCCAAGCGGCGCATTGAGAACTATAGGCATAACCAGCATGTGGAACTATTGCTGCAACTACGTTCCGCGAGACTTTCTTCACAGGCATGCTGCCAGGTCCTTTCTCGCCGGTGAACGCTTCTTTGAGTGCGTCCCGTAGCCCATTCTCTGAAGCGGGGTAGAAGTATCCTGCAAACGCCGCTTCCCTCATAGTGTTAGAACCCTTTCTATCGTTTTTAAGCTTTGTGACCTATGTTAAGTATTCGCGAGAGTGCTTTGATGCTTTCCGCATCACGTTGTTCCCACTTCGTGCGCGCACCACTCGTGACAAGATAGTTAACTTTGTACTTCTTGCTCCATTTCGCATTCTGCATCATGCGACCGATGAGAGTCGCGGGACTCTTAGCATGCAACAGTAATGATGTTGTGGTGATGATACGCTTCGCTGGACGTTTCGCTGTCGGTTGGCAGAGCTTGAGCAGTACTTGGTTCAGTCCTGAATTCCTGTGGTGGATGAAGTCCAAGCGTTTTTGATCCTCGGGTTCCAAGATACTATCCACAAACTTGCTCTCGAAGAACTCGCGTTTGCACGGAGCGAAGATAAAGTCGTAGCTTTTCTTTAGCGATTTTGCTTGGTTCATCGTTGTTACCAGTATCGCGCTCTTTGTGCCTGTCATCTTCCCGTTCCTTTTGTCATGTTTCGTATACAGAACGACAATCTCCTTGTGACCAAGCCCACGAGCTATCTCAATCCTGGGCTGTGCGTTCTCTCCTGGCTTGATGATAAGGAGCTCCATAGAGGTGAGAAGAACGTTGGAGATATATAATAATGAAGGGAGAACTAATTATTTTCTATATAGAAATTATTTCTTGCCTTTCCCATTCTTCCTTTTCAGGGTTGTGCCATGTTCGTAGCGCGCAATCAACAGACAGGCAGA
>JAAOYD010000003.1 GCA_018221165.1 Candidatus Woesearchaeota archaeon
CCGAAAATCTTCCGGAATTCTCGGCGATATTCTTTTTAAGCCTCTGAACCTCATCCTCAGCAGGGGGCACTGATTCTCGACCACGAATGCGCACTCCCCGGCTAAGCCCACAGCCGGGGAAAAACTCATTTTCTCTCGACACTGCCACCCGTGTGAAATCCTTCAAAACCTTTATAAACGTCCCGAGGCCACTTTCACACGGAGAAGCGGTGGTTCCATGGTCGTATTAAGTAGTTTCTTCCTCAACCCAGCAGGCATTGTAACAGCCTTCGTGCTCATCCCCTTCATTATTCTCTATCTCATTCGCCCAAAACCCCATCATGAACGTATTCCGAGCCTCTTATTCATCATGAAGGACACTGGGAAGACCAACGTGAACAGCTTTTTCCGGACTTTCCTCAAAGACATCCTTTTTCTCCTGCATTTCCTCCTCCTCCTCCTACTCATAGCAGCAGTCATGCAACCCTACATCGAAGTCCCACACTCCTTCCTCGCAGAGCAGACCATCCTCTTAGTAGACGCGAGTGCGAGCATGCAGAGCGGCGATCGCTTCGACAGGGCCATTGCCATCGCAGAATCAAACCTCGGCAGAGAAAACACCGTTATCACCATTACAGGCAACCCTGCAGTCCTCTTAGAACGTGCAGGAGCCGGCAAGGCGAAGGACACTCTCAAGACCCTTGAACCCACAGATACGGAAACGAGCATCAGCGACGCTCTCCACCTAGCCTCAAGCTACGCAGGAGCAGGCACCAGAGTAGTCATCATCAGTGACTTCATCGCTACGGCCGGAGACAGAGACTTCGACACCGCAGCAGCGCTTATCGAAAGCAGCGGCGCATCAGTGGAATATGAACACGTTACCAGTAACGCGAATAACGTGGGCATTATCGACCTTGCCGTTGGTCCCACTGAGAGCCAGCTCTGGATAAAGAACTACAATCGTCGTCCCGCGGATATCACCCTGAAAATTAGCGAGGCCGAGCAACAAGTCCTCCTTGGCCCTGGCGAAAGCAAAGAAATCACGTTCAATACACCTCCTGGCATCGCAAAAATCTCCATCGAAGAAGAGGATGACTTGGACGCGGATAATACTGTCTGGACGAGCACACCTGAAGAAAACGAGGTGGACGTCCTGTTCATCACCAACGATCGTACAGCCGTCGAACAGAGCCACGCCATCCTCGCCCTCAAAGTCATCAGCCAGAACTTCCCGACGAAATTCAATGTAGAATTTGCCGAGCCGCCGAAGATGCCTAAGCTCAACCATGACATTTACTTCTTCTACGAAGCCAACTTGGACTTCATCCTACCCGGCTATGTCAAGGACCTGAAGGAGCAGGTGGAGAACGGCGCGAGCGTTGTCATTTTCACTCAAGAAGCCCTCTTCAGCATCGACTGGCAAGGTCTCCTTCCCGTTAGCCCTGTGGAAGAGAGCAGTGGGCAGCGCGGTGCCATCGTTCCGAACCAAGAAGTTGTCACTGAAGATATCGAGTTCGGCCAAGCGAATGAATACCTCCGTGTCAAGACAGCGGAGAATGGCATAGTTATTGCTTCTATAGGTGACGACCCTGTCATTGTCATGGCACAGCCTGGCAAGGGCAACATCCTCTACTACGGCATCGACGATGAGAAAGCGAGCTTCAGCCGCAACCCGAGCTATCCAGTGTTCTGGCGTCGCGTCCTCGACCGACTCACGCATCGTCCTAGCTTGGAGAACCTTAACGTGCGCACTGGCGGCATCCTCACCTTTCCAACCGAGACGAAAGTCAAGACCCCGGGAGGAACGCTCACCGGCACCATCATTCCCGTGGAACGTGCTGGGCTCTACACCTACCGTGATCGCACCCTCGTCGCGAACATGATTAGTGATGAGGAATCAGAACTGAACAAGCCGGTGAACCTCACGAGAGCCATTGGCCAAGAAGGCAACGGCTCCACCGACAAGGTGCCCAAGGACCTGAGCGACTACTTACTCTGGCTCGCCCTTGCTCTGCTCATCCTCGAGATTATCTACCTCAAATACCGAGGTGATTTCTAAATGATTGATCTCTCTGGCTTAAGCGTCCTTAACCCCACATTACTGTGGATTATCCCTGGCGCAGCACTGTTCCTTCTCATTCTCATCACGCGTAACTTCTTCAAGCTCGCACTCGACGACGAAGGAAAGAAGCAGCAACGACGAGCTCGTGTTTGGGTGTTCATCGCCCGTCTTATCATGATATCATGCATTGTTATCGCCCTCGCCCATCCCTATCAGGAGAGTGTCAAGGAGATTAAGGGCAATCCGCGTGTCACGCTCCTCTTTGACCAGAGCGCGAGTACCGCGCTGATGGAGACAGGCTTTGTCGAGGACCTCGCGGAAGCAGTGGACCGTCGTATCCCCGTGACACGACGAGCCTTCGGTTCAGAAATGACGAGTGACGTGGGCAGCGCCATCCTCCGTAACCTCGAACCAGGCGCCAATCTCCTCCTCATTAGCGATGGGAATGTCAATGATGGCGCTTTGCTCGACGATGTCGCGTTCTACGCAGCTACGGTCAATGCAAGCATCAGTATCATTAATCTCACCGCATCCAGTCACGATTCTAGCGTCATCATTTCAGGACCGGGAAAGGTTGTCGCTGACAGCGAAGCAGCCTACACAGTCACGATTACTACGACGCAGCGTGGCGCCCAGGTGAACTTGCGTGTCACCGTCGACAGCGAGATTGTCCTGGACAAACGTGTCGCGGCCGGCACCTACGCCTTCACCCGAGACTTCAGTCAGGGTAACCATCGCATCGAGGCGCGTATCCTCGACCAGGATAAGATTGTGGAGAACAACCGCTACTACAAGAGCGTCAAAGTCCTCCCCAAACCACGCATCCTTCTCGTCACGAAGAAGAGCGGCCCGCTCGAACTCCTCCTGAGAGAACTCTACACAGTCGAGAAGCGAACGTCACTGCCCACTGACCTCAACGGCTACTACGCGGTTGTTATAGACGACGCACCTATCGAATCCTTGCGCAACACCCAAGCTCTGCACAATTACCTCATCGACGAACGCGGTGATTACTACGGTAACGGTTTTGTGCTCTTCGGTGGTATGGACAGTTTCGACCGCGGTGGCTACACTGGAACAGCTTTGGAAGCCTTACTTCCTGTTAAGGTTGGTCGTGGAGAGCGAAAGCGCGATGGCGCCAATCTCGTCTTCATCCTCGACATGAGTGGGAGTACTGGTGGCAAGCGCGGCTTCAGTAGCGAGCTTGAATATAACAATCATCTAGCGAGTGGCGGAAAAGTCGGATACAGTGTTGAAGAGTATGGTAAGATCTGGCGGAATGCCTACTATTATGAGGAAGGCACCACGACTGCGGATGTCATCAAGGCCCAAGCCGTCGATGCGATTGAACAGCTCAAGCTCGAGAACAAAGTTGGCATCATCGCCTTTGGCCTCCCGCCTAGTGGCCCTGCAGATTCCGTTGAGGAGTTCATCGCCGAGAGTGTCAAGGTCATTGAGCCCATGGCGCCGTTGTTCAGCAACAGGGCTGACATCGTCAAGAAGATTCCCCGTATCACTCCGGGAGGTCCAACCTCTCCTCATCTTGCTATGCAAGGTGCGGTAGAGATGCTCGGTGGCGTCGCTGGCGACAAGAACATCATCTTGCTGACGAATGGCCGATACAGTGCAGGCCTTGGCGCGATGAATTCACTGAAACAGCAGCTTCTCGCAATCGCGAGCAACGCGCGAAAGAACTACGGTATCAATTTCATGACCATCGGTGTTGGCGTGACGGAAAACGCGCTCTTCCCGAAACGAGTGGATGAGGCCTTCATGAAAGAACTCGCCGCTGCTGGTGACGGTACCTATGACCGCGCCACCAAACTCAACACCCTTCTCATCAAGTGGGGTGACCCGAAAGCCAAGGAATTTGGTCAGGAATTCCAGCTTGTCAGACTCAGCCTCACGCATTTCATTACGCGTGACCTTGAACCCACAGCCATCCTGAATGCCTACAACGAAGTGGCGCCCAAGGATACCGCTGAACTCATCCTCGCCGCTGACTCTGGTCAGCCTGCACTTACCACCTGGCGTTACGGCAACGGTCGCGTCGCTGCCTGGACGGTTTTCGCAGGAAACAACCAAGGACAGCTGCTCAACGACGAGAACAGTTTGCTCGTCAGCCGCACGGTAAACTGGGCGATTGGTGACCCGCAGCGTAAGGAAGCCTACTTTGTCGACATTCCTGATGTGCGGACGAACGAACACGGTTCGATTATTGTTCAGAGCGACGATGTGGTGACTTCTGAAGGTCTTGTCTTCAGTAAACAAGGCAACCGCTATACGACAGAATTCGCACCTGGTGAGCAGGGATTTGCTTCCTTGCTTGGAGAGGAGTACGCGGTGAACCGCCCGAGCGAGTTGGACAAAGTTGGTCTCAGTCAGGATCTTGCATCGCTGGTCAAGACGACCGGCGGAAAAGTATTTAAATCTACAGACGCTGACGCGATTGTCGAGCACGCGAAGGAGGTCTCTCGCCGAGTTACCCTGACGCAAGAGATTGTGACGATGCCATTCCTCGTCGCTGCGATGCTCCTCCTGCTCCTCGAAATCACACTGAGACGTGTCACCCAACGGAGGAAGAAAAAATGAGCCTTGGTGGACAAGACCCTATGAATGAACGGAGTGAATGAATATGAGTTTCCTCAAGAAAAACATCAACATGGCGCTCGTCGCGCTCATCCTTGTCCTTGTCCTCGTCGCGACCGGGACCACTGTGCTATACCAGCGTGGCTTGCAACAACGCACAGCACAGTTTGAAACGACGAGCTACAACCTAAGCGAATGTCTTGGTCAGGTTGAGAACTACATCGACTCCCTGGAGGAGCGTGAGTCTGAGCTGAACGAAACAAGCCAAGACATCGCGAAGTACGATACGCTCTACGGACAGAAGGTTACTGAATTGACCAAGACAGAAGATGATCTTACAGCGACGAAAGCGGGATTGACGGCCATGACCCTCCAGAAAGAGCAATTCAAGGACAAGTATAGCAAGTCGCTTGTTGATTTACAAAGTTTGGAGAATGAAAAACTTACACTTCTAGATGAGATAGCGAAGCGAAACAAGCTGATTAGTCAACTGCAGAGTGATTTGAATAGTTGTGAGGGTTAATCATGAGTTCAATGAATGCATTGTTGGCGGAAGTCCGGTATGAGATGCTTAAGGTCATCCTACTGCAAGCCTTCATCGACGCAACCCTTGTCTTCCTTGGTCTTCTTCTCTTGCTCAGCGTGTTTGGGTTGGGATTAGCCATTCCTATTGTACTCAGTCTCGGCTTCCTCGGTGGCGACATCTGGCATCGACTCAAGAAGATTAACCTCAAG
>JAAOYD010000039.1 GCA_018221165.1 Candidatus Woesearchaeota archaeon
ACAAGGTTGACCTGGTGAGTAAAGACCGTGCCATGCGTAACTATCAGCAAATTCAAGAATTCCTCAAAGACACCAAGTTTGAAGATGCACCCATCGTGCCCATCAGTGCCCAACGCGGTGTGAATATCGATGTGCTCATCCAAGCATTGCTCGACACGTTTACAGTACCTGACCGCGACCCGAAAGCAGACCCTTTGATGGTCGTCGCACGTTCTTTTGACATCAACAAACCCGGTAGCAAGCCTGTGAAACTGCAAGGCGGCGTCCTCGGCGGCGCGTTGAAAGCCGGCAAGTTGAAAGTTGGTGAGGAGGTTGAGATACGGCCTGGCCGCATCGTGGAAGAAGCGAACAAGCTGAAAGCGAAGCCGTTGAAAGCTACTATTACTGGTTTGGTTACTGGTGGTACGCCCGTCGAGGAAGTTGGTCCTGGTGGTTCAATCGCTCTTATGACGAGTCTCGATCATGGCATTGTGCGCAGTGACATGCTCACTGGTTCAGTGGTTGGCCATCCTGGCAAGCTGCCGCCGGTGTGGGACAAGCTCATCTTACAGACGACGTTGTTGGAACGCGTTGTTGGTTCACAAGAAGAACTGAAAGTCAACCCGATAACGCCGAACGAGTTATTGATGTTGAATGTTAATTCCGCAGCGACGGTGGGTATTGTGAGCACCACTGGCAAGGGCAAGGTGCATTGCAAACTCAAGAAGCCTATCTGCGCCGCTGTTGGTAGTCGAGTGACGATTAGTCGTCGAGTTGGAACGCGCTTTCGATTAATTGGCTACGGCGTGATTGTCGAGAAATAGTTAGAAATATTTTTCTCTAATTCGTTCTACTTCATCATTCGTGATTTCTCGTATTTTCTTTCTGGTTGCCAACAGAAGAGACATCAACTCAGTATCTGTTGTGATAGGGTAGTTTTTGAGATAATACTGATTATCAATACGCAATTGCTTTTCCTGTTCAAGACGCTTGCTCGTTCCTTGAGGGAGTAAACCTTCATCCTCCAATTTCGAACTGAAGATGATTGTGCATTCGTGAATCTCGCTCTTGATGCCGAGATGCATCAACATTGCATACACGATAAAATACAACGCATAGTATTGTGTCGTTGCTTTCCACATATTCGAGTCAGTGATTTCTTTGAGAACAATCACTGTTTCTTTAGCTGAAGTGAGGTATGCTTCTGCTAATTGTGCGCTGGGTGTGATACGTTTCAGGCCTTTCTGTTGTTTCTTGCACCATTTGAGACTGGCCATTGCATCCACTTCAGGAACTCTTCACTTCCTGAGATGAGCAGATGTTTTCTTATGACTTCCGCACGAAAAATCGCAGAGATACTGACTAGTGTCGGAAGAACAACAAGATGCACTTTTTTCCCAATGAGTGTCGCCACTTTTTTTACTTTTTTTCGTTGTATTTTCCCGATAATGAGCAAGTCAATATCGCCCGCGGAATGGTAGTTCTCAGCTGCTGAACCAAAAATCAATGCCTTGCCTTCCACACAGTGTTGTACTTCTTCAACAAAATGTTGGAATGAAGGGTTACTGCAATGTTCTAGGAGCTTTGCTTTTTCTGCAATGACGAGATAGTCGATGAGGTTCGGATGTGCTTGGAGTTCGTAGAGCGTCTGTCGTCCTCGATGGCTCACGTGTAGAACTCCTTGTCGAGCGAGTTCTTGCAGCCATAATCTGGTGGTTGGTACTGGCTGCGCGATGGTTCGTGCAATGCTGCTTACATGGAGTTTCTCTGGTTGTGTGAGAAAGGGAATGAGTGCTCGGATTGTTGTTAATTTATTAGTCATATGGTTAAAAAATGAGTAATAGTTTATATATTTTCTGGAGATATGGCGTTTTCAAGAGAAAAAAGTGTTTTCTACATCCCTGGAATAATCTACCGCATAGCTTCGTACTTGATTGGCTCGTGCCTGATTGTGATTGCGTGAAGAGGAACGTGTCCAATCTTCACCATCGCTTGCCGGTTCTCGTAGCCGGCAGTCCACACACCTTCTGTAATTCCGTTTTCGATGCCGTCAGCAGTAAGTCCACCTTCTGTGATGCCTGAGCCAACGACTTCCGGATCCGCCGCGGTCAAACCGCCCTCTGTGATGCCATAGTTGCCTTTGACGATGATTGGGTTGAGTGTTCTCCATTTGTGTAGTTTTCCAGCTGTTTCTAGTACTGGTGCGTAACCAGGTGCCACTGATGTGGTACCGGTATCTGAGGTGTGACTAGGTGCGTCCTTCACACCTTCAACGTCAGTAAGATTGGTTTTGAGAGTCACGAATCGCTTCATAGTATCACCTTCTCATACTCAAGATGGGATACTATGAAAATCTTTCTACATCTTAGAACTCTTGTACTTCTCAGGCTGGAAGGCCACCGCGCGCTTGATTTCTGGTTCGCAATCGCGTTCCTTGAGGAGCCTCCGCAGCTCCTCGTCTTCGTAGGTAGTCTGGTCATAGCCGAGGATGATGACATCCGGGCAGAGCTTGACGACGACCTTCAAGAAATCCTCCTCGTCACCGAGGATGGCCTTGTCGACGAGCGGTTCAGCTTCGACCAGGGAGCGACGCTCCTTCTCGAGACGGTTCGGTTCCCGTCCCTTGAGTCGCTTGATGGTGCGGTCACGGCTCACCCCGACGAAGAGCTCCTCACCATGGCGCAAGGCCTGGCGGAAAAGACTACGGTGGCCCTCGTGGAGGGGGTCAAAACTGCCGAACACCATCACTGAGCGCATGTTGTGGAGAATGACTGGCACGATTTTAAAAGTCTCTGTTTGAGACGAGTGTTTTTGTTTTCACTAGCACGGACCTATACGTCCGGAAATCCTACGATTCGTCTAAATCATCTTTATATATGATGAGGTATGATGGGTACTAGGTGACCTTATGAGCTGGGTAGTCGATAACAACGGCGATCTCATCGAGGAAGATACCGAACTCGAAGAGCTCGAAGCGGAGAAATAGACCCGTCGGGTATGATATAGTTCTTGATATGGGGCTTTTCGCTCTTTTTGAATCACTTCTTCTTGTAACCAAATAATCTATCATATTCTTTGTGGTCGATGATTCTGAGGATGATGACAAAGATGTTATTGCTGTCGCCTTCGACAGTGTAAAGCATGCGCCAATAGTTGGCGAGCTCGACGCGATAGAGATTTGTGATTTCTAGTTTCTTAAGTTCTTTCGGGATGAGCTGCTTCCTAATGGGGTTCCCGAATTGCGGATTTTCCTTGAGGATTTCCTTGTTCCTCTCGAAAGAAGCGAGGATGGCTTTGCTTTCCTTAGTGTCGTTCAGAGTGTTGAGAGTTTCTTTTGCCTGTCTTTTCACGAAGACACGGACTGGTTTTCCTGCGAACATTACTAGACCTCGACAGCATCGTCGAGCATCTCTTTCAGGTGTTCCGGTTGGACGTAAATCCACTGAATACCTTTCGGACCATAAAGAATTTTACCGCTTTTCCACAAGTAGTCCAAAATCACTTTGAGGGTTTGGTGCATTACTTGCTTTGGTAACTGTTTTCTGATTGTGGCTAGTTGCAGCGGTATGTCTCGTTGTTTCTTGAGGAAGTGCTCGACCATAAGGATAGTCGAGAGATTAGGAGACCGATAAGTGTTACTCTTCGTTTTCCGGACGGTCTTCGGCTTCGCTAATTGTGTTTTGGACATAGTATCAATTGATATAGAAAATGTATCAATATATAAAGTTATTCTTATTTCTATGAAGAAAGATAATAAATGAGAAAAGTGTAAAACGTTTTACTCAGCTGCTTGCTTTTCCATGTAGCCGCACTTGCCGCACTGCACGCGGTCCTTGTGGGCTGCCATGAACGTGCCCGGTCCGCACTTAGGACAGAACTTGTTCTTGCGTTTGAAGCCGTCGCCGCTGACTTCGTAGCAGGTTGACTTGGAAGTAGCCTTCTTCTTCTCTTGAGGTCCGCCCTTCTTCGCGTCGGCCATCAGGCATCACCTTCTTTTGGCTTGTCTTCAGGCTTAGCTTCTTCAGCTTTAGGTTCCTCAGCAGGTTTTTCTTCTGCTTTGGGTTCTTCCTTTGGAGCTTCAGCGGGTTTCTCGTCTTTAGGAGCGTCGTCCTTCTTCTCCTCTTTCGGAGCTTCAGGTTTCTCTTCCTTAGGAGTTTCTTGTTTTGACTCCGCAGGCTTCTCCTCCTTCGGAGGCTCTTCTTTTGGCTTTTCCTGAGGAGCATCTTCCTTCGGAGCATCGGCTGGTTTGTCTTCCGCTGGTTTCTCGGCAGGAGTTTCAGCTGGCTTGTCCGCAGGAGCGTCAGGCTTTGCTTCCGCCGGCTTCTCTGCAGGGGCAGCTTCTTCCTTCTTCGCCGTGAAGTCGTTCTTCTTAATCATGCTCTCGCGTTCAAGTTGTGTCAGCGCTTCTTTCGAATCGTACACACGAGCATTCACCGTCACAACTTGCTGACCATACTTGGTCTCGACCTGGTGCACAATCAGTAAATCCTGCTTTGTCTTCAAAGTAGCACTCAATGATGCAGCAACGTCCTTCTTCGTCGGTGTCGCACCGTTGAACGAGATACGAGCCACAATCTCAGTAAACTTGAGGAGAGGTTTCGCTTCCTGTTTTTCTATTGTAATATCCATCCTTATCACCGTACTTTCAATGCGTATTCGCCTTTCTCAGTCACGCCCATCTTGTGCGCAATCAGGCTCTTATCAGTCTGAAGAAATGTTATGCGTCCCTGCCAGTTCGTGCTCAAGCTCGAACCTTTGCAAATCGGGCACTGGTCACCGTCGACGAAGACCTTACAGCTTCTACATGCTTGTTTTCTCATTGTGCCTTCACCGGTTTCTTCTTCACAGCGCTCAAGTCCTCAACAATCCATTCCGGTTTCCCGAGGCCTTCTTGGCGCATGGTGAGTCCGAACTTAGGATTGGAACGGTCCTTGTAGCTGATAGCAACCATGCGTGCGAGGCACTGGTCGCTCATTTTCAGGACGCGGCCTGAATCCTTGCCCTGCAAGACCTTATCTTTCGTTACTGAGACAAAGTCATTCATGGTCTGGGAGACGTGGATCATGCCGTCGATAGGGCCCAGGTTAACAAAAGCGCCGAACTCGGCGACATCACGTACCACACCTGGAAGCACTTCCTGCATCTCAGGGAGGTAGGAGAGCAGCTCGAAATCAGTCTCGTAATAGGCAGCACCATCACCAGGGATGATGACACCGTCGTTCACTTCAGTGACGTCGAGTACATCGATGACAATACCTAGTTCCTTACTGATGAAACCAGTGTATTGTTCCTTCACCGCGTTCACGATGGCTTCTTTGAGGTCTAGCCCAAACAGGTTGGGTGGTACTCTGACGTGGTCCTTGACTTTCATGGCGTAAAACATTGAGGGAACACCTCTGCTTTTTGACTTCCTTTGTTTCGTGAGCTGTGCTGCCTTGGAGTGAGACCTGGCCACGAACATGGGCTTGCCCATAATCGTGAGTGGCCAGTCCTTCCCCGCTGCGTGGGAGAAGGCTCCGCAGCATGGCTCATTCTTTGATAATGAAATGTTTCTGCTGAATGCTGAGAACGCGAATCTTGTTCTTGAGAAGACGACGCTGCAACCCCTTGTCTAAAGTGGCTACAATCCCATCGTCCTCGGCAATTCTTACGATTGCGTCATCAGCGTGCTTCTCGGAGCACTGAACCGTTTTTAAAGGTATCTCTTTAGATGGGAAGAGCAATTTAGCCACGAGCGGTTCTTTTTGTCGTGCTAAACGCTCCTGGACAATCATATTGCCTAAGCGCGCTGCACGACCGTCTTTCGTGGTCTTTTTCGAGAGTTTTTCGAGTTCTTGTAGAACCAGGTCTGGGATGACGAACTCATATTTGTCCTTGATGACCTTATCTATCTCGATGAAGACATCAATGCCCTGGCCGAAAAGTGTGAACACATTGGTGTCGAGGATGACCTTCATGGTGGCGGAGAGTGACGCTTTGTTTAAAAAGAGAATGGCATAACATTCTTAAAACCTCTCCGAGCTCTCTTCACCTATGAAACTCGCAGTGTTATTTTCCGGCGGGAAAGACAGCACCTACGCTGCCTACTTGGCTCAGAAAGACGGACATGAACTTATTTGTTTGATTACTGTGGCTTCTGAGAACCAGGACAGCTACATGTTCCACACGCCGAGCATTTCCGCTACTGAAGTCCAAGCCAAAGCCATGAACTTACCTCTACTCCAACACACCACAAAAGGAAAGAAAGAGGAAGAATTGACTGACTTGAAAGAAGCGATTGCTGCTGCGAAAGATGAGTATGCGATTGAAGGGCTTATTACCGGCGCTGTTGGTAGTGTCTATCAAGCCTCGCGCATCCAGAAGATCTGTGATGACTTTGGTTTGGAATGCGTCAATCCTTTGTGGCAGAAAGACCAGGAAGAGTTATTGCGTGAGTTAGTCGCTGCGAAGTTCAAAATCATCATCACTGGCATTGCTGCCTATCCGTTAGGCAAGGAATGGCTGAACAGAGCGATTGATGAAGCGTTCATTGTGGAGACAAAAGAACTCTACGAGAAATACAAAATCAACCCTGCGGGCGAAGGCGGAGAGTTTGAAAGTTTAGTTCTTGATTGTCCGCTGTTCTCGAAACCATTGATAGTTGCTGAGAGGAAGATTTCTGGCGAAGACAACAGCTGGCGGATGGAAGTTCGGTTGGAGTTTCTGTCTTGAGTGTTTTCAATCAAAGTGGTTATTATTCGGTTCTTTCGGATTAATTAGGTAATTATGAGTACTAGCACTGGACAGAGGGTCGTAACGCTTAAGTTCTAGTTTGAGAAAACAAAAAATGCCGCCCATCCGGAGTGGGCGGTTCCCCGTCCTGCCGATGACCGACGGAACGAGCTGAGAGGTTGTCTGGGAAAGACCCCTCGGTGATGAAACTCTGTTATTGGTAGGTAGGATGGGGGCTTTCCCAGTTTAAATATTTACTGGCACGGAATCGAAGACATGCGATGAGTTTGAGAAAACAGCACACTTAAAAACGAGTGAGGTATGCGCATGGGAAGAATGAAGTTGACTGTCATTATGGATCCCCAGAAAGAAGGAGGGTTCACTGTCTCAGTCCCTTCCTTACCTGGTTGCATCTCCGAAGGTGACACGAAAGAGGAAGCCCTGGAGAACATCAAGGAAGCGATTGAGCTCTACCTCGAGCCGGACACCAACGAACTCGTTGAACACTCCGGTGAGAAGGTCGAGGTCACGCTATGAAGCTTCCCCGCATTTCTGGTCTCGAGGTAATCAAACGGCTTAAGCGAGCGGGCTTCATCGCGACGAGGCAATGAGGGAGAGTAGGTTTTGTGGCCTACAAAAAGAAAAGATTTAAATAGTGTATGGTTCATGCATGGTACATATGGTTCAAAAAGGAGACATTTTGGAATTGGATATTGTCGAACTACTCCTGAGGAAAGAGCATCATGTGAGAGGCATCGCACGAGAATTGGGCGAATCTCATTCCACTGTTGCGCGGAAGCTGTGGGCTCTGAAAGACGGGAATGTCATCGATTCGAGAACGGTTGGGAGAAACAAGATATTCTTTCTCAAGGAGAATTCCTCTGCGAAGACGTATGTCGCGCAAGCCGAGTTGCATAAGAAGGCAAAATTGCTGAACAGGCATCCTGAACTGGGCGTTATATTCGATGAGGTATTGCAGAAGACCGATTCTCCCTTGGTGGTTCTCTTTGGTTCATATGCGAAAGATCTGGAGAAGAAAGGGAGCGACATTGATATCTACATCGAAACGACGAGCAGGAACGTGAAGAGGATAATCGAGGGAATCCACTCGCGCATCAATGTGAAAATAGGCCCTTTCAACACGAGCTCGCCGCTAATCAGAGAGATTATCAAGGATCATGTAATCATCAGAGGGATCGAGGCGTTCCATGAGAAGAAATAGCTTCCTCCGCAAGCTGAGAACTGAAGGCAAGATCGAACTGGTGGAGCCTTCAGGCGAGATCTGCGAATCCTACTCGCGGAAATCGGCTGATTGCCTGCAGTCTGCCAAGCTGCTCCTGCAGAACAAGCTTTTCGAAAACTCGATCGGGATGTCTTACTACGCGATGTACAACTCGCTTCTTGCACTGCTGTTCAGGATGGGAGTCAAAAGCGAGAATCATGCAGGCTCGATTCTCCTCCTGCTATTGGCATTCGGTGAGAAGGAGCTGTCCGGCATCATTTCCGATGCGAAGAAAGAGCGAATTGACAGACAATACTATGTGCTGACTGAGAAGGAGGAGATAACGAAAGAGATCGCTGAGGAACTGTTTCATGATGCTGAGGATTTCGCACTGAAGATGAAGGCGCTTCTCAAGAGGCTCGGCACCGATGGAATAGAGGATGCGAGGAAGAACTTCTCCATTCTCGTTGACTAAGCCACTCGCCGCTTCTTCCATTGCCACTTTGTCTTGAGCTGGCGAAGCTCGTGCGTTTTCTCGTCGAGCTTCTCGGCTTTGGCCCAGGCTTGCGCTTTCTCCTCGGTGGGGAAGCTCTTCATGCGCTTGCGGCCTTCCTGGTTGCCCTTCCAGAAGCGGTGCTTCTGCGATGTGGCGCCCACCTGTTTGTAGCGTTTTTGTCTTGTGAACAATCGTGGCATAAGGCGACGCGGGTCGCTTTCGCTTTAAAAAATTTCCCTTCTTGAGTGACTACCAGTTTCCGAAACTTTTCCGAGCTTTCTCGTCCTTATTTTCATAAACAATTTCATATGCACCTGCCCTTTGTTTCACTTTTCGTACTTGTTTAGTGTCAAAAGAAAATGGAGTTTCTCGTCGATAAATTATTGCCGTTTAGCGAAAACATTAAATACTTCACTACTTTATCGCCCGGGCAGTTACAACAAATTTCGAAAATTGGTGGGGGGGAAAAGTCACGTGTTATCAGACTTCTCTCTATAGTTCGAATCAACAGTATGGGTGGGGTGTACCTATGGCAAAGACAAATGTTCTGACAATTTTAATCGCACTGATAGTTATCATGAGCGCAACAAGCGTGTATGCGGCGCATGATGTTACGATTACTGTCGACCCTGATGCGGCAAACTGTAATACATTGGGAGATACATTCACAATCACAGTCGAGAATGATTTCAGTAGCGCCAACAACATCGCAGAGGTCCGTATCTATGAGGGTACGGCTGGAATCGTAGATTTCGATTGTGGTCCCGCGCCCTCGGGATGGTCACTTTTTGACTTCACAGCTGACTTCGGATATTGCGAATACAAGGCGCAAGGAGGCAACGCCATCCAGCCAGACAGCAGTGTTGATTTCACCTTTGATGCGGTGATGAGCAGCGACGCTTGCTTCAGTGAGTTCCTCATTTCGACGCTGGATGACGCCCAGCCAATCGGTGAGCATAAGTACACCTCTCCAAAAGTCTACATTGACTGTACACTCCCAGTCCTTACGAAGACTGTCGGCGACCCGAAAGTTCTGATTGACCCTTCCTGTGACCCTGGTATTACTACCTGTGACTACTGGATTCGACAGGGTGTCCCCATTGATATTAGTGCAAGCGATGATGAAGATGTTTGCGATCTAGGCATCGACTACTGTAAGTGGCGAGTCACTCTGGATGGAGTTGTTGGTGACTGGACTACCGAGCAGAATGGTCCCACGCTTGACTGGACAATTGAATACTATGAGGACTCCGAGCACTATCTCGAGATTGAGTGCTACGACCTCGCTGGTAACATGGTTCCAATGACGGAGACTGAGAAGGTGGATGACACACCTCCGACTACCACTAAAGAGTTCTTCGGTCCTCAGAAGTTCGAGGAAGGAGGCCTGTACGGTACTGTTGAGTGGATTGATGGCGTCACCACGATTGAGCTGACTGCTACAGACGGCGGAGACATCTGCGCTATTGGTGTTGACAAGACCTGGTACCGCATCTCTCTTGTAGATGATATTGTTTGTAGAGAACCTCTCAACCGTTGTAACCCGTCGGGTGCTACCTCTGGTTGGATAGAGTGGGATGGAACGCCGATTGGGGATATCCCTGAAAGCTGCCATCTCATGGAGTTCTACAGCGTGGACGAACTTGGCAACACTGAAGACGTACAGACAAACTGCTTCTTCGTGGACAAGACACCACCGACCGTGACTAAGACGCACGATGATGGAATGGTTGAAGGACACGATGATGCTTTGACTGAGACGGACGGTGTCTTCCACTGGACAACCTCAGATATGGAGACTTACTTCACGTGTGTAGATGAAGGTCCGCACCCAAGCGGCGACGAAGTACTTTGTCTTAAGGTGGGCTACGACGACGCTGATGGTCAGGGCAACTACGGCTATATCACCGACCGATACTGTGACGGTGATTTGGACGCTGAAGGCTACTGTTGCTTCGATATGAGTACCTCAGGTCTGAGCTTCTATTTCAACAAGTTTGAAGAAAGCCTTCACTCCCTTGAGTATTACTGCTACGACGCGGTAGAAAAGGAAAGTGATGAGGAGATACAATACTATAAGGTGGATGACACGCCTCCGACGATTGAGAAAGTCATCTTTGACCCGAAGTATGGTACTTGCCCGCCTCCGCAGGGCTTTGACAGCCCAGACAAATGCTACATCACCGACCAGAGTGTCATCGATGTAATTGTTGAGGACCCAGACCCTACGGAAATGGGATGCAATAGTGATGCGGTAGAGTGTTTCTACATCTACAAGTGGAACGGAGAAACCTTTGGTCCCAGTCCGTACTTCTACGAGCCGGGAACTCAGATTACCTTCGGTGAGGACTCAATGCACAACTTGACTATTACGTGCTACGACATCCTCGGGAATGAAGTGATGGACGAAGAAGCCTTCTACGTCGACCTCATCCCGCCAGAGACTACCAAGACTATCGGTGACCCGCTCGTCACGGCTTACTGGCCAAAGGGGTGTATTCCACTTGATGGACCAACAGGCGCGGTGGCTCAAATCTTTGACGGTGGTGACATCCTCTTACCGCCACCATGCGGCGAGGAAGAGGCTGAGTGGATTACGAGCCAGACATTGATTACCTTGGAATCATTCGATGTGAAGAGTGGTGTCGAGAAAATCAAATGGCGAAACCTCATCGTTCCTGGTGAAGCTGGTGAAGACATTTGTGGCCACGTGCGTAGGATTGAAGGAGATATGTGCAATCCTGGTTACTACATGGACTTCGTCAATAAATCAGACCCGAACTGGGCTGATTGGAACGTGTACGATGTTCCGTTCACGAAGAACGAGGACAGCTGCCACATTATTGAATACTGGGCAGTGGACAACGTTGGCAACGAGGAAATCCTGCAGTGGAACTGCGTCTTCGTCGACAACCAACCTCCAACTATGGAGAAGCTTGTTGGCGAACCGCAGGTGCTGAAGGGTGATGATATGTACATTACACAACAGACGCCGATTACCTTGACGTGTACGGATAATGATGGACAGTTGCACCCAGTGGACCATGTGACTTTCGAGCACCGGTACAAGACCGCGGACGAATGCGCTGACCTTGATGGTATCGCCTTCCCTGAGGAATGGACACCAATCGAAGGAACGACGTCAAACGATCCCTATGTGCTTGAAGCGGTCTTCAATTTCCCTGAAGACAGCTGCCACGCACACGAGGCACGTTGCATTGACGGACTTGGTAATGTTGGTGAAGTACTTACGGAAATTGATATCGTAGACACAGTTGGACCGGAGATTAACGCAACGATTGTTGGACCATGGGCTAACTGCCCCGACAACAACGATTCGGAATGCATCATCATTGATGGTGTGACGACAATTGATGTTGTTGCAGTTGAT
>JAAOYD010000040.1 GCA_018221165.1 Candidatus Woesearchaeota archaeon
AGGTCTTGTCCCACACATAAATCTGGAAGACGCTGATGAAGAAGCCAATGATGCTCACGAGCATCCACTCGTGGGGCAATGGAACCATCTTGTTGGTCATGAAATGCACCTCTTTCTTTCTCTTCAGGCCTTCGCCTTTTTATGGGTTGTGTTACAAGTACTTCTTCAGCTGTTTCTTCGCCGCTGTTCGCTTCTTCTGGTGCTCTGCCAGGAAGGCGTTGAGCTTCTTGATGAGGATTGCTTTGAGCTCGCCGCTGAGGAGCTTGCCGGTTTTGTAGTCTTGATACAGCTGCTCCAACTTGTCATCGTCCTCCTCGAAGAATGTGAGGTACTGGTAGGCGACATCCACGTCAGGGTCGCCGCCCTTCTCGCGGTGTTCCTCCACTGTATCCTTGCCGCCACTGAACGCATACTTGTTCACTTTCTTCTTGACGGTCTTCGGGTCGTCAGTGAGTGCAATGTAGGAATTCTTCTCGCTGGACGACATCTTTCCGCTGCCCAGTCCAGGAACAAAGAGATGATAGGTGGAAGCGAGTGTGTCAAACTTGTAGGCCTTGGCGCGCTTCGCCATATCCCTCGCTAGGCGTAAGTGTGGATCCTGGTCAGTACCCACAGGTACCACCACAGGGATGGGCCCTTCGAACTCAGGGAGCATAGGATGGAGCATGTCAGCTGCCTGGAGCAGGGAAGCCATCATCTTGCCAGGTGTAATCTCGCCATAGACGGCTTTGAACTCGTTGAAGGTGGCGTGGTTGGCAAGCGTGTTCTGGAGTCGGTAATAGGCGTTCGCCTTTGTGGCGTCCTGCGAGCGTTCGCTCTGGAAGTAAATCTCGCAGTTCTCTGGCTTCAGGCCCAAGGCGATGTAGTTCAGCAGATACTCCTCGACAGCGACCTTGCGGCTCTCTTCGAGGCTCTGCCCGCGTGCAAGCAGGACTTCAATATCAGCGATAGCGATGTAGAGCTTCGCGCCTAATTTCTGGTAATAAATCATCTGCTGCGCGAGGATGGCGTGGCCAATATGGAACTTGCCAGAAGGCATCAGCCCGGTCATCATGACAAAGGGCTTCTTGTCCTTGATTCGCATCAGAATCTTCGGGAAATCCCTGTGAGCGAAGACCTTCCTGCGCCGAAAGAGGAGGTTCTCGGTGAAGACATCCGGGAGCGGGCCAAGCGGAGAGAGTCCAAACTCCTTGATGAGCTTGTCATAGTCAATATCCCCCTTGACGTCCCAGGGCGTCACCACGAATTGAGCCATAAGGCCTTGAGACAGTATCGAGAATAAAAAGGTTGTGGCCTAGAGGTCTCCTTTTCCATTCGTAAACTCAGTGGTGGGTGAGAGTGGGGAGGGAGCGTTAGCTTTCATGCGCATACGGTCCTTCCGCTTCCCTTTGTAACTGGGCTCCAGGAGATGGATGATGCCAAAGAATATCCACAATGCGATGAAGACGAGAACCGCCGCGAGGAGTGTGTACCAATCAAGTGGCATAGGGTTCACGCCAGTGTTGTGCGTGTAGACGATGACGATGCCCAGATAGGCGATGAGATTGATCTGCAAGGTGCCGCTGAGGAAGAAGGCGAGCCCTTTGGGCAGCCAGTGGAAGAAATCAGAGATGAGCAGCAGGATGCCAAGGGCGAAGATGGCTACGGTGATAAGCGTGCTGATCGCTTCGCCGCTCTGGGTGCTGAAATTCGTGAGGTTGAACCATGCCTTGCTTAGCAAGGTGAGCGGTGCCATGTCAGGGTAGATGGTCTTGATGAGGTCGACGCTGACGAAGATGAGCACGAGTGCGTGGCCCACTGCAGTATTCCAGCCTAATTCCTCTTTGTCGTAGCGGCCGAAGTAGAATTCCATCAGCACCAAGGTGATAATTAGGGGCGTGATGATGTAGATCATCTGCGGATGCTCAAACGGAGCCGCGAAAAGTCTTGCGAGACGATCGAGGAGTGTTGGAACGAAGACTGTAGAAAGATACTGTCCTGCCGTCGCGATAGGAGTGGCCGTTGCGTTGACCGTGGCGTTCACTACAGCGTCAACAGTCTCGTTCATGCTTCAACCCCTAAGACTTTCTTTGCCAACTCAATGCATGTGTCCCAGTTCTTTGGATAGGCCGCGAGGTTCAAGCGTGCCATGACTTGGCGCTCTCCTCCTAAGGAGACTTTTCCTTTGTCTAATGTGTCCATGTCGAGGCGTACCTTGAGTTTGCCCTTCTCATCGATGTTTGTATCAACAGAGGCCATAATCTCTTTGCGTTGCTCTGCGGGAATCTCTTTTAGCTTCGCGATGAACGCGTTCGTGTCCCGCTGCTTCGTAAAGCGGTAGGTGAGGACGGTCATTGTACCCTCATTCGCTGCAGTTTCAGCCTCGTGCACAGAAATTCCTTTTTTCGGCAGTTCATATACCTTCGTATGTTCCTTATCCGGATGCCAGTGCCATTGCATTTTGAGAACTTCTTCCATAGGTACAGGCACGAGCGCATCCAACGCTCGATACGCAGTCGCTATAGAATCATGCGCTTTGGAGAATACTTCGAGTGTCACGTGATGGACAAGTTTGGGCATGAGGCTTTTTCCGGATGCATGATTAATAAAAGTAATCATTATAAACTGCGTTTCGAGAGGAGAATGCATGAAGCACCCTGCTAAGGTAACGATCGTGCTTGTTGCTCTCTTTGTAGTGGCGCAACTTGTTGGCTTGTGGCTTGTGAACGAGAGCATTCTCGCTGTTGATATTGACATTGAGACTGGCGAGCCAGTGCTTGAACATTCTTCGACCGCTATTGGAGAACGTCCTGATTTCGTTGGTTGGCAGAGCTTTCTCTATCTTGTTTTTGGTGTTGCAGTGGGAACCTCGTTGTTGCTGTTGTTGATTAAGTTCCGCAAGATGAAACTGTGGAAGACATGGTTCTTTCTTGCCGTATTCCTTGCTCAAGCAGTTGCCTTTGGTGTTGTGTTGCCGCAACTTATTGCCCTCGCTCTCGCGTTGGTGTTGAGCATTTTCAAAATCTATAAGCCAAACCCTTGGGTGCATAATATAACTGAAGTGTTCATGTACGCAGGCATTGCGGTGCTACTTGTTCCCATCCTCGACGTGTTCTGGTCGCTGGTGTTGTTGTTGATTATTAGCATTTATGACGCCTGGGCAGTCTGGAAGAGCAAACACATGGTGAAGATGGCTGAGTTCCAGAAAGACAGCAAGGTCTTCGCCGGACTCATGGTGCCGAAGAAAGGAGAACCAATACCTGCACCAAAGAAAGCTAAGACGACGAGTAAAGCTGCAAAGACCATCACGCTCCGAGCACCATCCCCTCCGCGAGGCGGAAGTTATGCCATCCTCGGCGGTGGCGACATTGCGTTCCCGTTATTGTTTACCGGTGCGGTGATGGAAGGTATGATACTCTCTGGTATTTCAAACGTGAATGCTTACGCGCAGTCGTTGTTAATTACTCTCGGTGCGACCATAGCCCTTGCTGGGTTGTTCATGCTCGCGAAGAAAGACAGATACTATCCAGCCATGCCCTTCCTAACGGCGGGTTGTTTGTTTGGTTGGGCGCTCATCTGGGTGCTGACGTTCTTGTTCTAGAACTCACTTCGTCTTCGGCAGCACTGGTAACTTAGCTTTCTGACCGTCCTTGGCTGCAGTTACGTCTACCTTGGTGCGTCGCTGCATCTGGCGTGCCAGGTCGCGTAAGTCTTGCGTGACGAGCTTGCTTCCATAAGAAGTGAGGTAGGCAATCTTCGGCTTCACTTCCATGATGAGCGCCTCTGCCTCTTCAGTATTCAAGAATCCTTCTTCAGAAGTTCCAGCAGGATGTTTCACGTTGATGATGAGGACGTTGCAACCCTTGTAATCGTGTGCGATGGTTTCATACCAGCGGGTGTCGCCGACGTAGCCGAGCGCGACTTTCTCAGTGCTGAACCTGAAACCAACACCGGTTTCATCTTGGCCCGCGGTGCGCATGGGCATGATAGTCACTTCATTGATGCCGACTTTTTGCCCAGGGTTCAGGGCGACGAGGCCTTCAACGCAACGCTTGTACACTGAGCGTATGATTGAGTTATCGCCTTCGATGACGCTGTGGCTGCCGAGGAGCACACCATGCTTGTCGATGCCATCCAAGGTCATGGCGCTGACGCAGGCGTTCACATCGTTGCTCCGAAGAACGGAGTCATTACTGACGAGGACCGCGATGGTCTCCCGCGCGCTGAGACCTGCGGCTTTCATACCACTCAACGCACCTGGACCGGGATCAAGATGGAATTGATTACCCTCGAGGTCGAGGACGAGGCCACCACTCGCGAGCTGCTGCCGGGCCATCACTTCGACGTCCCCTGCTGTACCGAGAAAGACTATACTGTTCATGCGTGCACCCCCTAACGAGGGAGGACGAGGAGAAGGGATTTAAAGGTTTCGTTGTCGGGTGATTTTTCCCGTGCCAGTGTAGCCATCTGAGTACAGGATGATGCCCTTTGGGCTGACGTGCTTTGGTTTGATAAGATCCCCACCACATGCCGGGACGAACAAGCCATCAAGCGTGTCCACACCACGTTCGAATAACGTATCTTGCTCAGCGCATATCTCGATGCCAAACCGCTTCTCCCACACTTCAAAGACAGGGAGCTTTCGTGAGCCTGATGTAGCACGGAGGCCTAGATTGTGAGCGAGTCTTTGGTCGTCGGATGCCGAGTGTTTGTGGTGCTCAGCTACAAGGTCGCCGTCATAGAAAACCGGAGCACTGTTGTACAGGGTGTTGTCATTATACCAGAGGAAGGTGCCAGGAGCGATAATCGCATCCTTTCCCATGCTTTGCATTCGTAATTCTTCAAGCATATTCTCATATAACTCTGCGGAGAGCGGCCCATTTGCACCTTGGAAGGCATATTCCGGTCCGAGGACAACATCGAACTGGTTCGCGTTCATGAGCGTTCGGATGCGTTCATAGATGAGAGCACTGTTCGCAGTTTCTGGACTGGTGAACGCTTTAATGATACTGACTCGTGCATCTGGCTTGCCGGGAAACGGAGTCTTTTGCTGAATCCAGAACTTTACTTGAGGTTTCTCATGATTACTCGCGAGATCGTCAATACTCACTTGCGTTGTGTTCATACGCTGTAAGGGCAAAACATCCTTTATAAACTTTTTCACTATTTTTAAGTAGTAATATATAAAGAATTGAGCTATCTTTATAAACCCCTCTTCTCTCCCCTTGCTCGCTAGACTGGGCGGCTCATCCTCGCCTGTTACTGCAAACGGATGTTGGCAGAGTTGAAGCCTGCGGGGCGGGTTTGTTGCGTTGGATCCGATGCCCTCGTGCAACCGTCGATCCTGTGTCCTGGTGGACGTGAATCATGCTGAACCAGGTCAGATCGGGAACGGAGCAGCCTTAAGGGTGCTTCGCGTGTCTCCAGGGTTGCGCAGAGGAGGGAACACGAGTCAGCATCCCCACTGTCGTGAGCTCCACCCGCAGGCACGCACTTTCTCATTTTTCCCCGACGACAAAACGAAAAGATTAAAGAATGGATGCTGTTGAAATCACCGTAAAGCGAACCGCAAGGTTTTAAAACAACGGTGACCGAAATGACAGCTATGGATCGACGGTTCTGGAACCAACTCCTCCTCGCGTTTGGGCTCATCTTCTTCTTCTTTGTCATAGGCACGATTATCTTCAGTGCTGAGGAAGGATGGAGCCTCTTCGACGCGTTCTACTTCACAGGCATTACGCTTACGTCCATTGGTTTTGGCGACATCGTTCCAACGACGGCCGTAAGCAAGATTACCACCGTCATCTTCGGTTTCCTCGGCATAGGTCTTGTGTTCTACAGCATGAACCTCGTCGCTAGGAAAGCCTTCGAACAAGAAGCCGACCAGCTTGAAGCCATGACACAGAAGCGTATCCAACACCGTCTCACTGAGGAACGCAAGGCGAAGGAAGCCACGGAGAAGGAAGCAGTGGAACTGGCGAAGGAAGTCGAGAAAGAAGCGGTTAAGATGGCAAAAGAAATGACAGAGACGAAACCTGTTCAGAAGCCGAAAGTGAGATCTAAGAAGAAATAACTATGGTAATAAGCTCTCTTTTTCTAACCACTGTTGTATTGTTTTCCATATCTTGTCATAGCCTTCGCTGTTTGGGTGGAGGCCGTCAGCGAGATGTTCTGGTTCTAAGAGGTTAAAGACATCGAGGAAGGGAATGCTGAGTTCGTCGCATATGTTCTTTATCATAGTGTTATGTTCCTGTACTCGCTCGTTTGTGAAACTTGAAACATCATCAAAAGGAATGGTACGTTGTTCATCTATGGGCGTTAAACCTATGTAGCCAAGTTTTGCTTTCATTCCCTTTGCTTTTTTGAGAAGTGTTCGTACTTGTTCCTCAAATTCCTCATCAGTTGTGAGTGTTTTCTTGTCTTTTGGCTTTCCAACCCAACGGGCATTGTTTGTTCCTGCACTTATCAAGATAGTATATGAGTTATTTGGGCGATGCAATCGAATCCGTGCATGCGCTTCTGTTTCAAAACGCTCCAAGAGTTCTGCAATAGTCTGACCAGAAACACCAAGGTTGAAAACTGCGTTGTACGTGTCTTGTGGAGAGAACCACTCGTGTAAACGTCCAACCCAGCCATGTTCAGGCTGTTCGCCACGGCCGTAAGTGATACTTGCGCCAAAACACAATATACCTTTCATATGCTTGAGTTATAATCTGAGAAATAAAAAGGTACTGAAAAAAGTTGAAAAAAGATTTACGCGGGCATCTTACCCATTCTACATACGGTGGTTCCACAGTCTGGGCACTTGCCCTTGACGATGTCTCCGCCTTTCTTAGTCTTGCCCTGCTTGGGGTCTTTCATCTCTTTCTTACCCTTGCACTTAACGCAATATCCTTCAACCATAAGTATCTCCTCCTGTGTAAGTATGTGTACTTGAACGAGGCCTCATTCTTAAAGATTGCCCTAGCAGTATATAAATGACTACTCAATCGGCTGTGTCAGGGCCTACGAGACGCAGTTGGGGTTTTGGTATGCCATCACCCTTATTTTTTCCTTCATGAACAAGTAGAGGGTTTTTCCTCAAAGACGAGAATATCTCAGGGAACTCTTCTGTTGCAACCTCTTTGATGTCTTGCAATACCGCTTCGAGATTAGGATTTCCTTCGCAACGGTCCACTAGGGTCCAATACAATCCGGCATCAGCCGGTGCATTCTCGAGCGTGTAGCGAAGCTCTTCTTCTTTTTTCTCTGGGTGAATGCGATTCCAAATATAACCTAACGCGTCCATATACATCATATGCCCGAAGAGAAAATCAGGAAACACCCGAGTCACATTCCAGAGGAGATTCATATTCACGAGAAATGCTCTCGGTATCTGTTCTTGTCTTTGCTCTACAATACGTTCGCACGCTCTTGAAGCAAACCCTACTTGATAGAAGATATTGTTGGGACCGTCTTTGTCGAGCAAGGTCGCGAGGACATCATCGATATCAAGATCACACTCATTTAGATTGAAATGAGTCTCTACCCGCTCTTCTAATGGACGGACATTTAACTCATAGTGTCTATCCGCACGGCGGTCCACAATAGTCAATAAACTCTACAGGCGTACTCAATTGTCATCACTGCTCCCCCACCTCTTCACCCCTGAGAGGGAGCGCTCCCTAATATACTTGTCTCCGAATGAACAGCAAGCTTTATAAACAACCCACTGTTCTCCGCAGCATTCGTCCGAGTGCAAGCGTGGAGGGCGGTCATCAGTTTCTCTGCGCACATTCGGAACACGAGGCACACTTATGGCTGATTTCAGGCACATCGTCCGCGTTGCAAACACCGACCTTGTCGGCGAGAAGCGTATCATCATCGCACTCCTGAAGATTAAGGGCGTTGGTCACAATCTCGCGGCAGCACTCTGCCACCTCTCTGGTATTCCAAAGGACAAGAGAGCAGGCGAGCTCAGCGAATCAGAAGTTGCGAAGCTCACCGAAGCGGTGAAGAACCCCGAAGCCATGGGTATTCCCAACTGGATGCTTAACCGCCGCAAGGACCTGGAAACAGGCGAGGACAAGCACCTTATTCTCAGCGACATCGACTTTGCTCTTGAACAGGACAAGAAGCGAGAGATGAAGCTCAAGACCTACAAAGGTCAGCGCTACCACGCGAAACTCCCAGTACGTGGCCAGCGAACACGATCAAACTACCGACCCAACAAGGGTAAAGTGACGATTAAGAAGCGTGTCACAGTGATTAGGAAGTGATTCTATGGGCGACCCAAGAAAAATCAGGAAGAAATACGAGACGCCCAGGCACCCATGGGTTGGCAGCCGTATCACCGAAGAGCGCGAGCTCAAGCAAACCTACGGCCTTCGCAACAAGACCGAAGCCTGGCGCATGGCTACGACGCTCAAGCAGTATAAGGACCGTGTGAAGAAGCTCCTCGCGCGTTCTGATAAGCAAGCGCAAGTTGAGCAGCAGCAGCTCCTCGACAGCATGACGCGATTAGGCATTATCAAGAAGGGAGCGACATTCGACGACATTCTTAGCTTGTCTATCGAAGCAGTCATGGACCGTCGTCTGCAGACAGTTCTCATAAAGAAGAACCTTGCACGAACTCCCAAACAAGCCAGGCAGATGGTTACCCACCGCCACATTACTATTGATGGTCAGGTCGTCACCAGCCCGAGCAAGCTCGTCACACTCGAAGAAGAATCTCAACTCGGCTTTGCGGTTCGCAGCGGCTTCATCAACGAGTCTCATCCTGAACGCTTGAGCGAAGAAGAGCTCCTCAAGCGCAAAGCAAAGGCTGACGCTAATGCGAAGAAAGAAGCCACAGATGCTGGCGAAGAGTCCACTACCTTTGCAGAGAAGGCAATTGAGCAG
This sequence comes from Candidatus Woesearchaeota archaeon, assembly GCA_018221165.1. Taxonomy (GTDB): domain Archaea; phylum Nanobdellota; class Nanobdellia; order Woesearchaeales; family UBA525; genus UBA153. Next base: position 8,860 of record JAAOYD010000040.1, read on the forward strand.
GCTGAAGTGCTAGCCGGCGAGAAGAAAGTCGACTCAGTCAAGGACGCAGTGAAGGAAGAGAAGGCTGAGAAGGAAGCTCCGAAACCTGCTCCGAAGGAGAAGAAGGAAGAAAAGACTCCTGAGAAACCTGCTCCGAAAGAAGATACTACTCCAGAAACTCCGAAGGAAACTCCGAAGGAAGAACCTAAGGTAGAGAAGCCTAAGGAAGAAGCGAAAGCTGAAGCTCCTGTGGAGGAGAAAAAGGAAGAGAAAGCTCCTAAAACTCCAACTCCAAAGGAAGAGAAACCCGAGGAGAAAGCTGAACCCAAGAAGGAGGATGCATAATGGCAGACGAGAAAGCACCGGAACCCAAGAAAGAGGCACCGAAGCCTGCTGAGAAGCCTGCCGCTCCGAAGACGGAAGCGAAGCCTGCTGAGAAGCCTGCTGCTGCACCTCGACCGAGTGCTCCGCCACCGCGAAGACCACCAATGCGATGGGGCGTTGCACACATTCTTGCAAGTTACAATAACACAATCATTCACGTTACAGATGTCACCGGCAGCGAAACAATCGCGCTGGTAAGCGGCGGCCAGATGGTGAAGAGTGACCGTCTCGAAAGCAGCCCCACGACAGCAATGAGCGCAGCCGCGAAGACCGCGGAAATCTGTCGCGACAAAGGAGTCACCGGTTTGCACGTCAAGATTCGTGCACCAGGTGGACACAACGGTCCTATGCATCCAGGTCCTGGAGCACAGGCAGCTGTCAGAGCACTCTCACGCCGAGGCATCCGTGTCGGCTTTATCGAAGACGTGACGCCTATGGCGCACGGTGGTTGTCGCAAGAAAGGCGGCAAGCGAGGAAGGAGGGTGTAAATGAAAGCCACGAAGATTGCAGGGAAAGGTAACGAGCTCGTTCTCGAGCTCAGCGGACTCGCATACCAACAGGCCAACGTCCTCCGACGCCTCATGATGAATGAGGTACCAGTCCTTTCGATTGAACAGGTTGACTTCAAGACCAACACCGGCATCCTCTACGATGAGATGCTCGCCCTCCGTTTGGGCCTTATTCCACTGACAACTGACAAGAGCTACAGCCTCCCCACTAAGGAAGAGGTCGAGAGTGGTGAATACAGCGCGAAGAGCAGCGTCAAACTCACCCTCGTCGCGAAAGGTCCTTGCGTGGTCTACGCGAAAGATATGAAGAGCAAGGATCCCAAGGTGAAGCCTGTCTTCCCAGAGATGCCAATCGCTAAGCTTCTCGAAGGACAAGAAATTGAGTTCACAGCTACAGCAGTTATGGGTTTAGGTAAGGAACACTCCAAGTGGAGTCCCGCGCTTGTCTACTACAGGCAGAAACCCACACTCACCATCGCAAAGGACGCTAACGCTAAGGACATTATGCGCACGCTCAAGGAAACCAGCCTCAAAGCAGTTTCAGAGAAAGGCGGCAAGCTTGTGGTCGACGAGAAGCAACTTGTCCTTGAAGATTCTCCTGATTCCTATGAGGATATAAGCAAGAGCTTCAGCGTCAAGTTCAGCGATGACACTTTCATATTCACCATCGAAAGCTGGGGCCAGTTCTCTCCTAAGGAGATTATGGCTTCGGCGATTGAGCAAATGACTGGCTACCTTACCGAAATGGAAAAGCTAGCTAAGGCACTGTAAACGGCTTGGCACACACCGAGAGGGTATCCTCACACGCTTTGCGTGTTCGGGACCCTCACTAAGTGAGGGGGTGCCGCAGTGGTCAACCGGGCTAGGTCGAGGGCCTAGTAGCTTAGTGCTTACGCGGGTTCGAACCCCGTCCCCCTCATGTAACACCCAAGAAAATGGCAACGAAAAACACCCAGATGGGAGCGCTCATCACAGCGCTCAAGAAACAGGCCATCGAAGGCAAGCGTCCGCTCTGGAAGCGGGTAGCGAGCGACCTCGAGAAGCCTTCACGTCAGCGACGTATTATCAACCTCTGGAAACTCGACCAGTACGCCAAGGACGGCGAGATTGTCATTGTTCCAGGTAAAGTGCTCGGAGATGGCCAACTCACCAAGAACGTGACTGTTGCTGCCTATTCCTACAGCGCAGAAGCGAAGAAGAAACTCGATAAGAACGCTCTCACCATTCCCGAGCTGCTCAAGAAGCACCCGGATGGCAAGGGCATCAGAATCATGGGATAATATCATGGCAACACTCATTATCGACGCGAAAGAAGCCATTGTCGGCCGAGTTGCGGCCTATGTAGCGAAGCAAGCAATGCTTAGCAATGCGGTCACAGTGATTAACACTGAGAAGGCAGTGGTGAGTGGCACGAAGCGTACCACACTCGAAGAAGCGAAGCGGAAGAAGAGCATGGGCGTTCCTCGCAAGGGTCCGTTCTATAGCAAGCTCCCTGACAGGTATGTCCGCAGAATCATCCGTGGCATGCTTCCCTACAAGACACCACGTGGCCGCGCAGCCTATGAGCGTATTACCTGTCTTATCGGCGAACCTGAACTTGAAGGCGAGAAGATTCGTGTTCCGGGCGCTGACGCGACAAAACTTCCTAATCTCAAACGGCTTACTATTGGCCGTATCTGCGAAGAGCTCGGAGGCAAGCACTATGACTAAGAAGAAGAGCAACGCGATCCACCGTAGCGGTAAGCGCAAGATGGCCATCGCCCGCGTAACCCTCGTTCCAGGAACAGGGAGAATCACAATCAATAATCTCTCGTTGGAGCACTACGGTACGCCGATGCTTCGTGACCGTATCCTCGAGCCTATCAAGCTTGCTGGTGGCAGTGCTGCGAAGCTCGATGTCAAGGTGAAAGTAATGGGTGGTGGCCAGATGGGTCAGGCTGATGCTGTTCGTCTTGCAATCGGTCGAGCACTTGTTGACCACAATGCAGCGCTCAAGTCAGTCTTCCTTGACTATGATCGTCAACTCTTAGTTGCGGATGTCCGACGTAAGGAGCCTGTGAAACCAAACTCACATGGTAAGGCTCGTGCGAAAAAACAGAAGTCATACCGCTAGTTCTACGGACTTCTCGAAACATCTTCGAACTTTCTTATAAAGCACTGGTCAACCACGCGAAGCACTTTTTAGCCTATCAAATATTCATTTCTGAGAAGTGTGCAGTGCTCATCCTCCAAATTAAGATTGCGCTCTCCGAGCTGCAATCTTTTACGAGGATTCGCCAGAGCACACTTCTCTCGTCGAGAAATCTCTCTTAGGCGAAGAGATTTCTCTTTGGAGTGATGTAGATGACAACAACCAATATGAAACAATTCATACCTGACAGATTCAATTCAGGAATTCTCGGTAATACTTACCCTGCTGAAATTGAAGAAGAACACGACTGTTATCGTGTCCGCTATTGGCGAGATGTTTCAAACCAAACGAAGAAAATAGTTGGTAAACGGAAGCTTGAAGATACAATTCCTAAAAATGTTAATCTCGACAAAAGAGCATACGAAGCTCTTGGTCTTTTACAAGGTGAAATGAGTAAGACAAACAGAGGTCCGATTACCTTTTGCAATTCTCGACCAGAATTGATTAATCTCGTTCTTGTTTGGTTCTTAGAAGAGATGAAGATTCCCCTCGATAATTGGCATTGGTACATTAAGCTGAATATCCAAGAGCCTCAAAATCCCGATTTGAAGAAGGTATTAACAGAAGAACTCACAGAGTTCTGGATGAGAAAATCACCCATCCATTATGAGCTGCGCTTTCCGAAGACCCTTTCTTTCATTAAGAACACTCAGAATGAAGCCCCTAAGAACAACGGAACACTCATTATTGAACGACGAGCGCCAATCTTTGTTCAGACTCTTCAGAAGTTCGTCAAAGATATGACCTTCTCGATGCCTGAACGCTCTCGAGAGGAGATTATCGCTTACCTGCGAGGTATCATTGCCGCTGAAGCTTGTGTCAATTACAAGCTTTCTTCAGGCCATCGCAGAGTCTTCATCACAGCAACAAATGAGGATGAACGAGCAATTTTCACTCGTTGTTTGAACAAGCTTGGTGTTGAAACAAAGGATTGCAAGCCGATCAAAGACATTGTGATTTCACGGATAGAAAATATTCATCGTCTGCACGAACTTGATCTGATGAGTCTCAACGAGGAGAAGCACGAACGATTCTTACAAATGCTGAGCAGCTATCGGGGACGCTGGCCTGAGAGTGCTTAAACTCTGTTCCATTGTCCCCTTGAGCATTTTTCTCAGTTTGTAGGAGTTGCCTTGTACTGCATAACCACACCATCCCTGTAACGATCGTTTCACTGAGACTTCATCAATCAATCCTTGTTCGTAGTCTTCAAGAAGCACTCTGAGACGCGTGAAAACCCTTCGCTTGTTTCGTCGCTTAACGCGTCTGTAGAGATAAAAAACCTTAAAGCCGAGCAGGTCGACACCTTGACCTAAGGGTTTGATGGCGCATTTATCCGGATGCAACTCCAGGAGCAAGTATTTCTTGAGATATTCTTTGATGACCCCTAAGTACCATCTCAGCATTGTTTGTGACGTGTGAACGATGAGGAAATCGTCGACGTAACGAAGATAATGCTTCGCTTTGAGTTGATGCTTGATATACTGGTCAAGTTCGTTCAGGTAGATATTTGCGAAGAACTGGCTCGTCCAGTTGCCGAGCGGCATGCCTTTCCCTGTATTGTTCGTTCGATGATTTTGCAGGATGAGCTGTATGAGGTGGATAATTTCCTCATCCTTGATATGTTTGCTGATGAGTTTGACGAGGATGCTGTGACTGACATTGTCGAAGTAGTGCTTGATATCTGCTTTGAGGACATACACTCCGACATGATTTCTGTCCTTGCCATTCACGACGAGATGACCGTTGGAAGACGCTCTTCTCACAAAGCAGTCGAAACGTTTTAGAGCCGTGCTTGTTCCTTTGTTCTTTCTGCTGGCGTAGCTGTCATTGATGAACCTCGGTTCGAAAATTGGTTCTAGGATGTTGACGAGTGCATGATGTGCTATTCTGTCTCTGTACGTGCTCTTGCTGATCTTCCTCGTCTTCGGGTCGCGGAGGATGAAGGTCTTGAGAGGGTTGGGCGTGTAGGTTTTCATCTTTAATTCATGACGGAGAACTGCGAGATTCATTGTGAGATTCTGTTCGAATTTGCAGACTGCTTGGCTTCTGCTTTTTCCTCTCCGTGCTTTCTGATGGGCTAACAGGAGGTTATTCCAAGAATAGAGTTTTTTGTAGAGATTCCTGTAGGTCTTCATGAATATCCCCTACAAGAGGTCATTCCGCGAGCGGTCCTGTTGTTGTCGTTGTCGGCGTTGATGTTGGTGTTGTCGTTGTTGTCGCCGAGCACCAAGGCACGCACGTTGTAGTCCAGTCACCGTGATTTGCCACTGCCGCTCCATACGTTCACTCAGAGAGTTACCAGCTGACGCGGCTGTATTTCATGACAGCGAGGCTGCCGTGATGACGGGGCGTGTGGCCCCTGGACCGACGATTGTTGTCCAGTCGGTTGTAGGGGAGTGTGAAATCAGGAACCTTTGTTTCCTGTGGAGATTTTTTGCACCCCGCGAGCGGTCCTGCCGACGTCGTCGTCGGCGTCGATGTCGGCGTAGCCGCTGCTGCCGCCGAGCACCAAGGCACGCTTCACTTCTTGTGTGGGTTTCTTGTTGAATCGCCAGAGGTAGGGTTTCTTGTTGTTGAGCCAGCCATAGACTTCTTTGACCTTGTCGATGTCGTCAGTGCCGAGGAGAGCTTTGGTGGCTGCGCGCATATAATCGTTGAGGTAGCCTTCTTGGCCGGTGATGTCTGCTTCGACGACAAGCGGGTTGTCTTGGTCGATACCATGCACTACCCTGTCAAGTCCGTTTGGGGTGTAGATGATTTGCGTGCCTGTCATCATCCAATGCTGCTTGAAATCATCAGCGAGCAGCTTTCGCACGGTCTTGACGTGTTCGTCTCCTTGATTGTCGAAGAGGTTCTCCATGAGTCCCCAGTATTCAAGACCTGTGATAAGCCGCCACGGGCTTTCCTGCAGTGCTTCTTGCCATCCTGCTTGGTTGAGGTACGTGCCGTTGTCGAGCAAGGACGCAGAAAGCTCGAGAGAAACAGGACCTTCAGGCATACGAAGATTGTGCAGTTGATAGCTTGATGGGGGTGTGATATGGAAATCTGCTGTATTCATGGGAATCACTCCGTGTATTGATACTCAAGGAGAAAGAGGAGCCATTTATAAATGTATTTACTATCACTACTTAAAAGTAGCCATTCTACCTCTTCATACCTTATGCAACTTCAAGAAGTACTGCTCAATTTCCTTCTTCGATTTCGGCGTGATTTTTGCGCTACCAGAAAGAGCTTCAAGCTGTAAGAGTGCTTCATTCGTAGTGGTTGGTTTCATGATGTATTGAAGGTTTTTTCTCATTCTTAAAGATAGTTATTGAGTTCGGACTATTTCCGGTTAAAGTCTTTTCTCGACCATTTCTTCCTTTTTTCATTGTACACAATATTTAAAAACCCGTGAAATTTCCTTCACATATGACCTCTCTGGACATAGATGTGGAACAGCATATGTTCTGTCTCGAGACGCTTGCGAACGAGTTACGCTTAGATATCATCCGCCTCCTCAACGACGGCAAGGCGATGAATGTCAACCAGCTCGCCGAAGCGACGAAGGCAGAACGAAGCAGGGTAAGCCATGCACTGGCGAACCTGAAGCAATGCAAGCTCGTCATAGTCGAGAAGAAAGGCCGTGAGATGCGCTATTCGCTTGACGAATCAACACCTTTGTTTAAGCAGCGCAAAGGCAACATCTTTGACATGATCGAGGAGCACGCCCGCACCCAATGTCCAACGTGCAAGAAGTATCAAAATAGGGTGAACGGGAAGAAATGAGTATCAACGTGAGTCGTGAGCGGCACGAAGCACCAGTTGTTGCGAAGATACGACACCAAGAAGCGCCCGGTCTCACTGAAGACGTGGTGCGTACAATTTCTGCAAGCAAGAATGAGCCAGAGTGGATGCTCAAGATACGCTTGGATGCGTACAAAGCGTATGAACAGAAGGCCATGCCCGCCTGGGAGAAGCAACCAGATCTTTCCGGACTTGATTTAGATAAGATTAGCTACTACGTCGCTCCTGACGCGCAGCAAAGCAGATCATGGGACGACGTGCCTGCGGAAATCAAAGATACGTTCGAGAAGCTTGGCATTCCCGAGGCTGAACGGAAAGCACTCGGTGGTGTAGGTGCACAATTTGATTCTGAAGTCGTTTATCACAATCTCAAAGAAGAATTCTCAAAACAAGGAGTGATATTTGAAGACTTGGATGTGGCGGTCAAGAAATATCCTGATTTGGTAAAGAAACACTTCTCAAAGTGTATTAACATTCACGATCACAAATTTATCAGTCTTCATTACGCTGTTTGGTCAGGTGGCACCTTCATCTACATTCCGAAAGGCGTGAAAGTCGAAATTCCGCTGCAAGCCTACTTTCGCATGAACACAAAAAGCATGGGACAGTTCGAGCACACCTTGATTATCGTTGACGAAGATGCTGAATTGCATTACATCGAAGGTTGCAGTGCTCCTCGCTACGATGAAAGTTCGCTGCATGCTGGCGGCGTTGAGATATTTGTTAGTAAGAACGCGAAAGCGCGCTATTCCAGCGTCGAGAACTGGTCGAAAAACACCTACAACTTGAATACCAAGCGTGCTATCGTTGAGCAGAATGGTCGCATTGAATGGGTCAGCGGCAACCTTGGTTCAGGAGCGACCATGCTCTATCCGTGTTCCATCCTCAAGGGAGAAGGAGCGCACGCAGAACACATCAGCATCGCGTTTGCGGCTGCGGGCCAAGACCAAGATACCGGTGCGAAAGTGTATCATCTTGCTCCGAAGACAACCTCAACGGTTAAAGCGAAGAGCATCAGCCAAGGTGGCGGTAGAACGAACTACCGCGGCCATCTCTGCATTAAGAAAGGCGCAGCAGGCAGCAAAGCTTCGGTTGAATGCGACGCACTCATGTTCGATGAAGGCAGCTCAACCGACACGATGCCCTACATCGACGTGCAGGAACAAGATGTAGAACTGGCACACGAGGCACGCGTTGGCAAGATCAGCGACGAGAACATCTTCTACTTAATGAGCCGTGGACTTTCTGAGGAAGAAGCAGTCGAGATGATTGTGAACGGTTTCTTAGAGCCAGTGACAAAAGAATTACCTATTGAATACGCAGTAGAGTTGAACAAGCTGATTACACTCGAGATAGAGGGATTATTAGGATGACGCTCGCACCGCCAGAACACATCAAGACGCCCATGGGAGCTTGGCACTTCTTCGACGACATTGAATTAGAGAACGGAAAAGAACACAATATTCAGTATGAAGAAGTAGAAGGTATAGAAATCATTCCTTTTGAGGGTGTTGGTGATGGATTAGTAAAAGAAAAACTCCTCACGCTCTTTCCCAAAGACCATCTCACCGAAGAACACGCAGCGAAGTTGACCGGTGGATTACTCATCAAGATTACTCAGCCAGTCATGCGACCGCTCTTCATCAAACACACATTCACGGAAAGCGCCAACTGGCACACACTCATCATCGTCGAGAACGGCGCCAGCGCGAAAATTATAGAGACTTTCGACGGCGAAGCAAAGACAGTCAGTCATTGTACCGAAGCATTCCTTGG
>JAAOYD010000041.1 GCA_018221165.1 Candidatus Woesearchaeota archaeon
GACGATAACGGCCTGCCGACCGAGCGACTCGTTGAGAAAGAGAAGAAAGTCCGTGCCAAGGACTTCACTCGCGACGAATTTCGCTTGCTCTGCCTTGACTATGTCAACGAGACCAAACCCGAGTTCATCGCTGACTGGGTTCGTTTGGGCATGAGCTGCGACTTCAGTATCAGCTATTCTACCATTGATCCCCACTGCCAGAAAACAGGGCAGAAAAGCTTCTTAGATTTGTACAAGAAAGGGTTGTTGAGTAGAAAAGAGACGCCAGTTGCTTGGTGTCCTGCGTGCCAGACTGCCATCGCCCAAGCGGAGTTCGAAAACATCGACATGACCTCGCACTTCAGCGACATCATCTTCAAGGAAGGCGGCAAAGACCATGTTATTGCCACAACCCGTCCTGAATTATTGCCCGCCTGCGTTGCTCTCGCCTATCATCCCAGCGACAAGCGCTATAAGGATTGCAAGGGTAAGTTTGCGAAAGTGCCACTCTTCGACTACGACGTACCGTTTATAGCCGACGAAGATGCTGATCCTGAGAAAGGAACAGGATTGATGATGGTGTGTACCTTCGGTGACAAAGAAGACATCGAGAAATGGTACAAACACAAACTACCATTGAAAGTTGTACTTACCAAGGATGGTCGTATGAATGAGCACGCACCAGGCTATGAAGGCCTGAAGATTAAGGAAGCGCGTGTCAAGATTATCGAGGCTTTGAAAGAGAAGAAACTCCTGATTCGCCAAGAGGAGATAACTCACGCGGTGAACGTCCACGAACGCTGCGCCACACCCATCGAATTCCTCAAGACTCCCCAATGGTTCATTTCATTGTTGGATAAGAAAGAAGAACTGCTCGAAGCGGCTGACAAAATCAACTGGTATCCTGAACACATGAAAGTTCGGTACTTGCACTGGGTTGAAAACCTCAACTGGGAATGGTGCATCTCGCGACAACGGTATTACGGCGTTCCTTTCCCGGTCTGGTACACGAAAGATGGCGAAATCGTCGTGGCTGACGAGAAGGATTTGCCTGTGGACCCGATGACGAGCATGCCGAAAGGCAAGAAAGACCTTACTCCCGAAGAAGATGTCTTCGACACCTGGATGATTAGTTCTGTCAGTCCGCAAATCGCTTTAGATTGGGTTGGCGATAAGAAAGATGAGATGAAACGGCTCTATCCCATGTCGATGCGGCCGCAAGCCCACGACATCATCAGAACTTGGGCATTCTACACTATCGTGAAAGGCATCTATCATCACAAGCAGGTGCCTTGGAAGGACATTGTGATTTCTGGACACGTCTTGGATCCGAAAGGAAACAAGATGAGTAAGAGTCGTGGCAATGTGGTGAACCCGCAAGATGTGATTGAGAAATATAGTGCTGACGCGCTGCGTTTCTGGGCGGCTGGCGTAAAGCTCGGTGATGACTTGCCCTACATGGAGAAGGACATCCAGACCGGACAGAAAACAGTTACCAAGTTGTGGAACGCGATGAAGTTCAGCATCATGCACCTGGAAGACTACCAAGGTTTCGAGGGTGAAGTTGCTGTGCTTGATAGATGGTTGCTCAGCAAGTTCAACAAGATTGTCAAAGATTGCACCGAGAACTTCGACAAGTATGAGTATAGTAAGACCAAACTCGAGGCTGAGAAGTTCTTCTGGCAAGTGTTCTGCGACAACTATCTTGAATTAGTGAAGGATAGATTGTACGAGCCGGAGAAATACGGCGAGGACACATTATCGGCGAAGCACACATTGTATTCTGTTTCGGTTGGTATCTTGAAACTGTTCGCGCCCATCATGCCACACATCACTGAGGAACTGTATCAACTGTATTATCGTTCAGTCGACGGAAAGCGCAGCATCCATACTTCGGAATGGCCCGTCTATCGCGAAGAGTTAGACGATGAAGAAGCAGAAGCCGTCGGCGACGAGGTCATAAAGATTGTGGCCGCGGTGCGGAAGTTCAAATCAGAGAAGCAACTGTCGATGAAAGCGCCGCTGAAGAAGCTGAAAATCACGACGAAACTCAATCTTGCGGTGGTCGAGACAGATATTCTTGCTGTTACGCATGCCGAGACCCTCGAGCACAAAAAGGGCGCGTTCAGCATAGAAATCGTTGAATGAAATAGTACTACCATCTGATAGCAACATTTATAAGCTCCTTTCTGCTTCTCTCGTGCATTACACATCCGAAAGGAGGGAATGATAATGACTCAAAACCCTATGTTCGATAAAGAACTCCTCAGTGCTTTCACATCAATAGTGCAAAAATCTGGTGAAGAGTCAGCAGCAGTGCTCGACAACGCCCAACGGCAACCAAAGGAAGTCATCGATTTCTACATCGATGGATCTCGAGTCGCCACTGCACTTGAAACTGCTAACCCTGATCTTTACGGTGGTGGAATCGCCTACGGCTTTGTTACTGCGTTAGCTCATGCTGGCGTGGATGTTTCAAGTCTCTACCGAGATATGGGCGGTGACGAGAATGGTTCACTTAAACTCCCTGATGGATACAGACTGACTCAGGCGGTTATCAGTCGGCAGTTTGGCACTCTCGACCTTGACTTTATCCCTACTGAAAGTGACTTAGAAGACTTGGTTGCTGTCGCTCCTGAACTCTTCGGCGACGTCGATGGCTTGCCGTATCTGGTAAATCGTGTGCCGCAAGCGCGTATTGGGAATGAGCACATCTCGTTGACAGCAGGTAATATGCCTAATCGTGGAAAAAGGATACTCTTCCACATTGAGGACATGGCAAACGATTCTGTGGCCACGGCAGCTGCTCTCGAGAACTATCTCAAAGGCAAGCACGGCGACGAGAATCCTGGCACCACGATGCATGACCATTACCGTGACTAAGAAAACCTATTTTTTCCTTATCTTATATCCTTCTTTTTGATCGTTTATCTGATAGCCCTTCTTCGCCATCTCGTCGCGGAGCTTGTCGGATGCGGCGAAGTCTTTCGCTTTCCTCGCGACTTCACGCTGCTCAGCGAGGGCGATAATTTCCTGAGGGATGTCCGCGGGTGCAATCACTAAATCAGCACCTATCTGAACTTTTTTGGTCTCTGGTTCTTTCATTAGCCTTAATCCAAGCACCTTATCAAAGTCCTCAACGAGGAAAAGCTTATCTTCTTGCCCGAGCCAAGGGTCCCTAAGAACATTCCATGAGGTTGCAAGAGCTTCTGGCATATTCAAGTCGTTATTGATAGCGTTCTTGAACAGCGTTTGAAAGGATTTTTTCCTTTCTTCATCTTTAATTTCAGGATTTACTGCATACATCGATTCAATTCCTTTCTCTTTGAGTTCTTTTTGGTGAACAGAATACGTTCCTTCTTTAATCTCATCAATGATGTTCATTAATCGTTCTCTACTTTGCTTCGCGGAATCCATCGCTTCCCAAGAGAATTGTAATTGTTGACGATAATTGCCAGTCATGAGGAAGTAGCGGTAATCCAACGAGTCATAGCCTTTATCCAAGAGTGTTTGCAGGGTGAGGAACTCGCCGCTGCTCTTCGCCATCTTCCCCTTGTCGTTCACGAGGAACTCGTTGTGCAGCCAGTAGTTCACCCAGGGCTTCTTCCCCCAGGCGCATTCTGACTGGGCGATCTCGTTGGTGTGGTGTACGGGGATGAGGTCCATGCCGCCGGTGTGGATGTCGAACTGTTCGCCAAGATACTTGGTGCTCATGGCTGAGCATTCAATATGCCAGCCAGGGAAACCTCTGAAGTTAACTTTGACTTTTTTCATATGTTTCGTCCCTCATCAACTCTAGGAATTGTTCTTCATTATTCTTCAACATGCTCATCTCTTTTCTACCTGCCAGTATAGCATTGAATCCGTGTTTTTTTATTCCTGTTATCTTATCTTTCGTTTTTTGCGCTTTAAAATCGGCGTTACTCTTTACTTCAATGATAAGATTTAATGAGGGTATGTAAAAATCAGGTATTGTAATTGCTTTTGTTTTCTTATCTGAATCCCAATAAGTCAGTCGTTTTGTCTCGTATTCCCATCTGAAGTTGTGCTTATCTAGAAATTCCGCCATTTCTTGTTCCCACCTTGATCTCAGAATCAAATCCTTATACGGAACTTTTTTCCAGCTTGGTGAGAGTTTAATTCTTCCAGTTAATATTCCTTCTCGTAGTGTTTTAGAGATTTTCTCGCCAAATCTCTTTTTTTGTTCGGGGGTCATATTCTGTATGGGAAGTTTTCCTTTTTTTCCTAGTAAAATCAATGTTTCACTCATCTTATCAAGTCTGTTTCTTCTCTCTTCTAGCGTTTCTTTCTGTCGAGGATGTTCTCCTGCTTCCCACAGTTTTGCCAGACTTCGCGAAACGTTCTTTTGACGTTTTCTTTTCAGTTCTTTACTTTCGATTTGTTGAGGAAGAACTCCTAATACACCTTTATTCTTCAAGGTTTCAGAGCATTTTTTATTTCTTTCTGGAGAGTGATTTCTAGCACAGATTTCCGGATTCTGCATTGGGTTTTCTCCTCTTTTTGCTTCTTCTGTTCTAAATTTAGAGATGTTGGAAGCTCGCTTCTTTTCGATTTCAGGACAGTTCACTCCAAATCTTTTTCCCGATTTCCATTTTATGGCACACCAACCCTTAAAACTAGCTTCCTGTCCGCAACCACCCTTGCATTTACTTTTCATCTTCAACCTCAAGAATCTTAATGTTTGGATTCTTTCTACTAAATTCTAGCAATTGTTTGTATTCTTCATCAGATAATGTTAGTTCTTGAATAAAATCCCATTCCATGGCGCGTTGCGCGTCCTTCGGGCTGAACTTCCAGAGAGCGAAGTCTGTTTTGTTCTTCTTCTCTCCCATGTCAACGCGTGCACCTTCTTGAAGCTCATCAATCTTGAGTTTCGCCAGCTTGCCGTAATCATCCAGCTTGCTCGTGTCGAAATAGATACCGTCTTCAGTCTTGTAGGTGAAGCCTTTCTCCTCGAGGGTTTTCACTTGCTCAATCTGCTCGTGGATGTGGTCAGTGGCACGGCACCAGACATTCGGCTCGATGATGTTCAAAGCAGCGATGTCGTGCATGAATGTGTCGGTGTACTTCTTTGCGATATCCCAGACGCTGATACCATCGCGCTTGGCACCCTTTTCCATCTTATCCTCACCCTCATCAGCGTCGCTGGTGAGGTGGCCGACGTCGGTGATGTTCACCACGTGTGTCACTTCTAAGCCATTGTAGCTCAGAACGCGTTTGAGTGTGTCTGCGAAGACGAAAGCACGGAGATTACCGATGTGGGCATCGCTGTACACTGTGGGGCCACAGCTGTACATGCCAACCTTTCCTGCTTTGAGAGGCTTGAAGGGCTCTTTCGAGCGTGTGAGAGTGTTGTAGAGGGTGATTACCATATGTGTGGTTATTCTCGTGGCGTATTAAAAGGTTTAGGGTGCGTGATTGAATATTTTCTATACTGAAAATAAAGGCGCGAGTACCCCGTGGCTTTAGTCCGGGGGTGAAGCGCCGTCACTGGTTCTCCTAGTCC
>JAAOYD010000042.1 GCA_018221165.1 Candidatus Woesearchaeota archaeon
ATAGTCTTGCCGTTCAGCTTGACGATGAGAGGGACTTTCCGGTACTTGCCATGATAATATTTCTCTGCAGTCCCTGGTTGCAGGATGACTGCGGTGAATCCGCCTTCCAAAGCGATATTGAGGATGTACTCCGGGTCGATGTTGCGCGGGTTGAAATCCGTCGGGCCGTGTTCCAACCCTTGGTCGCAGGCGAGGAACAAAGCCTTGCCGTTCCTCATCACCTTCTCAACATTCACTTTCATAGTGGTTCCTCCGTTATCTCCCGCTTGTCCTGCCCAACAAGGATGTCCGCTTCGAGTCGATTCAAGATTTGATTCTTCGCGCCATAATGAGCAATGACTGATTCCGCATTGAGGATGCCGAGAAGCAAAGCCTCTCGCATGGTCTTTTCTCTCGCGAGGCCAGCGATGAACGCGCTACCAAATGCGTCACCTGCGCCTGTGGTTTCGGCAATGGTGCGTTCAGGAAGTGGTTCGACATGGAATATCTTGCCTTCTGCGAGGCAGCTGACTCCATTCGGGCCATCGGTGACGACGCAGATGTTCGGACCAGTACCATGGAGAGCGATGAGGAGCTTCTTGATATCGTTCACCTTGAGACCAGTGAGCAATTGCGCCTCTTCCTTGTTCAGCATGATGACATCCAGCATGAAAAGGACGTCTTTCAACACTTCTCTCCCTTGTTTTGCTTGATAATCGCTCGGATTGAACGCAATCTTTCCATTGCAGCTTTTGGTGTGGTGCATCACTGCTTTCATCGTCTCGAAGGACTCGCCGAGCATGCTGCTACAATACAGCCAACGCATCTCAAGCCCGTCCAGCGCTTTCTCGATGTCCTTGAGTGAGAGCTCATCATTCGCGCCCTTGAACGTAAGAATCGTGCGGTCCTCGGCTTCGCTGTCGAGAATGATGCTGAAGCCGGTCTGGTTGCCTACACCACCGAGGTAAGTGATGTTTTCTTCCTTGAGGAACTTGGTGACTGAGAGGCCGGCCGGATCCTTGCCGATTTTGCCAATCCAACCCGTTTTTAATTCTTGTCTTGCGAAGGTGGTGGCGGTGTTGGTGCCGCCCCCGCCAATTTGGAAATCAATCTCCTTAACGAGGATTTTGCCGCCTAAGGGGTAGGCCAGGAGGGTTTCGCAGAGCTGGTGCTGGCAAATCTTGATAGTCTCAGCGTCAGTCTTCGCGAAGACGTCCTGCGTTGCAGAACCCATCGTGACTACGTCGAGAGAAAGCTTCGCCAATCCAACACCTCCTTTTCCGAGGAAACAGGGAGTTGCTTTTATATGGGTTGTGGTTCTACCCACCGAGATAAAGCTCTTTGACCTTCTTCTGCTTCGCGAGGCTGGGACCGCCAACAGCAGCGATACGACCTTGTTCGATGATATAGGCTTTCGAGCAGATTTTCAGGGCTTGACGTGCGTTTTGCTCTACCATCATGACAGTTGTGCCTGCCTTGTTGATGTCTTTGATGGTTTTGAAGATGAGTTGCTGGGTCTTCGGGTCGAGACCTAAGCTTGGTTCGTCTAAGAGAAGGAGTTTGGGTTCCTGCATCAATGCTCGCCCGATGCTCAACATCTGCTGCTGACCACCACTAAGGAAACCTGCTTGATGCTTTCGCTTTTCTTTCAGAATGGGAAAGAGCTTGAAGATACGCTGTTTTCGTTCTTTCTTTGTTTCTGTTTCGAGATTGTACCCACCAATGTCAAGATTTTCTTCGACTGAGAGACTGTCGAACACTAAACGACCTTGTGGAACGTAGGCGACGCCTTGCCTCACAATCTCGTGCGTCTTGTATTTTGAGAGATCCTTGTTTTGAAAACGAATCTTTCCTTTGAAATGTGTCGTAAGACCAAACACACTCTTTACTGCTGTTGATTTGCCACTGCCGTTCGGACCGATGATAGCGATTAATGCTCCTTCTTGGACACTCATGTCAATGCCGTGCAGCACTTTGAGATTGTCGTAGCCTGTTTCTAAGTTACTGATTTTCAGGAGTGGCCGTTTCATGCGTCCACCCCGAGATAGGCTTCAATGACCTTCTTATTCTTCTTAATCTTTGCAGGAGTGCCAGTAGCAATTTCCACACCGTGATCAAGGACGATGATTTCATCGCAGAGGTCCATGACGAAACGCATGTCGTGCTCGATGATGAGAATAGTTTTCCCTTGCTGCTTGAGTTCCTTCAAGAGCTTCTTGATGCGTTCACGCACTATAGGGTTCACACCAGCAACAGGCTCGTCGAAAAGGAGGAGGTTCGCTTCAGTCGCGAGACAACGAGCGATATCCAATAGTTTTTGTTGGCCATAGCTGAGGTTGCCAGCTTTCTCATCCTTGTAGCGTTCTAAGTCGACTACTTTGAGGAGTTCGAGCGCGCGTGCTCGTTTCGCTTCGTCTTCAGCTCTTATTTTCTTTGGTTTGAGGAAACAATCGAACATCTTCTCATCTTTCCCAGGATGGGCTATCATGAGATTCTCGAGACAAGTGAGTTTCGGGAAGAGCTTCAGGAGTTGAAAGGTGCGTGCGATACTCAAGCGTGCAATCTCATGTGTTTGCAACACGATGAGCGGTTCGCCCTTGAATGTGATGTTACCTGCGTCTGGTCTGATAATACCAGTGATAATATTGAACACGGTTGTTTTTCCTGCACCATTCGGACCAATGAGCGCAGTAATCTTTCCTTGTTTGACCTTGAAAGAACAGTTCTTCACCGCTTCCACACCACCAAACGATCGTTTCAAGTTCTTAACGGTGAGACTCATCGCTTCACCCCGTTTTTGAACTTCTTGAAGGTATTCTCACCAATCAAACCTTGTGGTCGCCATCTGATGACAAGCACGAGGAGGAGAGCATAGAGTGCCTGTCGCATCCCACCAATGATGCTGCTCGGGAACGGAAGGAAACGCAATGGTTCGGGAAGAAGTGTTAGGAGGACAGCACCAGCGACACTGCCGAGCATGCTTGCAGTTCCGCCAACAATAACCATGCTGAAGATAAGGATGGTCTCGAGGATGCTGAAGAAGGTCGGATCGATGAAGGTGACATAATGCGCGTAGTAACTCCCACCTATAGCTGCAATGAACGCGCTGAGTGCGAGTGCTTTCGCTTTAGCATTGAAGGTGTCTTTTCCAAGGGTCTTTGCTGCCATCTCATCATCACGGATAGCTTGGAGGACGCGACCGAAGGGTGAACGCACAACTATTTCGAGAACGATATAGACGAGCACTGCGAGGATGAGGCCGAAGAGTGCATATTTGGGGATGGTGTCTATTGCGAATCCGAAAATGGATGGTTTGGGAATGCCTGGTAAGCCAAGTGGTCCTCGCGTGAGGCTCACCCAGTTCTTCAACACAGATTCAACAATGATGCTGAATCCTAATGTTCCTAACGCAAGGTAATCACCCTTGAGTTTGATGGTTGGGTAACTCAAAAGATAACCAACAATTGCTGCAAGCGTTGCGCCTGCGAGTGCGCCAATCCAGAACGGCACGCCGAAATTCAAAGCAAGCAAGCTGCTTGTGTACGCACCGATCGCATAGAAAGCGATGTGGCCGAGATTGAGCAAGCCAGTGTAGCCGATGGCTAAGTTGAGACTTGTTGTGAGGATGACATACAAACAGGCGATGATGAAGAGGTGGAGCAGGTATGTTTCTATCATTCTGCAACCTCCTCACGCTTCTTCATTCCAAAGAAACCCTGTGGACGGAACAAGAGGAAGATGATGAGAATAACAAAGGAAATAGCATCTTTATAGCCGCTGGGAAGGTACCAGATACCAAGGTTTTCTGCTAAGCCAATGAGGTAACCGCCAAGAATGGCTGCAGGAACATTCCCAATACCACCAACAATTGCAGCAGTGAGACCTTTGAGGATGGCGCTCATACCCATGCTATGCTCAAGATTTTGTTCTAAAGCAACGAGAATACCTGCGAGACCGGCAAGTGCGCTGCCAAGACCAGTGCTGATGAACGTCATCGCACGGATGTTAATACCCATCGTTGCCGCAATCACCGTGTTATCTGAGGTTGCACGCAAGGCTTTGCCGACTAAGGTTTTCTTGAGGAAGAGCCAGATGCCGATGAACACAACCGGTGCGGTGATGATGATGATTAATTGCAGTGGGGTAATGATAGCACCGAGAATGTCCATGCCACGCTCTACTGGGAGGCCAAAACTCTTGACATCAGCACCAAAAATCATGAGGATGATTGATTCTATGAGGAGAAACATCCCAAAACTTGCGAGGAGCAGTGCGAGGTTCTTGTCTTTTTCTTTTTGCAACGGTTCAAAGACAATGTGATTGATGAGAATGCCTAAGAGCGTTGCAACAGCAATAGCAATCGGGAAGGCGATCCAGAACGGCCAACCAATAATCTTGGCGAAAAGATAAGCACTGAACGCGCCCACGACGTAGGTTGCGCCATGCGCAATGTTCATAAAACGCTGGATACTGAACATCATCGAGAAACCAGCCGCCATCAACGCGTAGATGCTGCCTGCGATGAGGCCGTTCGCGATGAGTTGTGATAATACTGCCATGGTTTTACCTCATAAAGAAAAAGGGTTTATTCGAGAAGAACGAACTCGCGGTCCTTAATGATGAGAAGCCTGCATCCCAGACCCCTGTTCTCAAAAATGCTTCTTGAATAGATTCAAAGTGACTCATCCAATCACTCTACTAGCACTCGCTTACCATTCACGATCATCTTCTTCAGTGCCGGGCTCTCGATGCTGCCGCCTTCGATGAGACTGCCGCTGTAATGGAGCGTGCCGACCGCGCCTTGGTAATCCTTGAGCTGGCGGATGACTGTCATGGCATCGTCAGGGTCGGTGCCGCCCTCCTCAAACGCCTTCACCAGCAGGTTGAGGCAATCGTAGCCGTTGGGTGCGACGCTCTCGGGAGCTTCGCCGTACCGTTCAGTGAAGGAGGCGACGAATCGCCCAGTCGGGTCTGCTGGCGCGATATACCACTCGCCTTCAAAGAGCGAGACGTCATCTATGAAGTCGTACATCTCGATCGTGGTACGGGGCTGCTCGAACCCGAACTCGAGGATCTGCTTGCCCGCCGTTTGGAGGTGGTTTGGCATGAGGAAGAGCGCGAAAGCGTCGAAGTCTTGGTTTTTGAGCTTAGCAAGCGTACCGCGGAAGTCTGTGTCACCACTCTGGAAACGGTGGCGTTCAAGAAGGATGCCTCGCTCTCTCGCAGCTTTCTCTATCATATCGCTGATGGCCTCCACGCCGGGATGGACGCTTTCGAGGACGATGACGCGATCCCATCCTTGCTGTTCGACCACCGCTAGATAACTGGCAACTTCTGCTTCAGGCGTCGTCCAGTGCTTGAAGACGTATTTTCGCCCCTTAACGACTGCAGGGTCACTGGCAACGCTGCAGAACAAGATGGCATCTGTTTCGGCAATCGGCGCGACGATGTTGCCGCTCCGGCTGTCGGAGCCGATAATCGCGGAAGCGCCGTCGATGTCGTGCAGCTTGCGATATGCTGCCGCAGTCTTGTCCGACTTGTACGCGTCGTCTTCGAAGAGGAGACGATAGCTGTGCGTGAGCGCCGTGCGGTCGAGCTGTTCATAGGCGAGCGTGACGCCTTGCTCCAAGTGTTCGCCTTGGACAGCCATCTCGCCGCTGAACGAGCTGATGACGCCAATCGTGATCACGTCTTGCTCGTTGACGTTGTTGCCGGTCGCGGTGCAGCCCACGAGCAGGATCGCGAGGACAAGAATGGTTGCTGCGTGTTTCATCATCATACCTCCAAGTATACAATGAGGAGTATTTGTATTATAAATAAATATTTCTAGTTTATTTTTCTTTAAAACAACAAATTTTATAAAATTTTGAATATTTACGGCAAGTATGGAGACGCTTGACGCCAAAGATTGCCAGCTATTGTATGAGCTCAGTCACAACGCGCGACAGAGCTATTCAGCCCTAGCCAAGAAGACGCGACTCAAGAAAGATACGGCCGCGTACCGGATCAAGCGCATGGAAGAACGCGGCATCATCTCTGGACATACCATCTTCTCCAGCTTCGCTCGGCTTGGCTATCAAATCTTCAAGAGCTATATCAAGCTGCAAGGTGTGGCAAAAGAAGACGTCACTGCAATGGTGGAATGGTTGGTGAAAAACAAGCTCGTCGGTTGGGTTGCACTCTCCACCGGTGCCTGGGACTTGATCATTGGCGCACTCGTGAAGACACCTCAAGAATTCTACGAGTTCAAGCATGCCTTCGAATACGAATTCCACGATGCCATCTACCAGATCAGCACGACGCTCATGGTCAACGCAGCAGCATACTCGCGCGATTACCTTGTCAAGGACGGCGAGGCGAAACAGGCATTGTTTTTCACAGAACAACGAAGCACGCTCTTGTCAGAGAAAGACAAGGCCATACTCCATCTCCTGAGCAAGAATGCTCGTTTGTCAACAGCAGAGATCGCGCGCCAGACCAAGCTCACGCCGCGCATCGTGAGCTATCGGATCAAGCAGCTCGAGAAAGAAGGACTCATCCTTATCTACCGCACTTCGCTCAACCTTGACACAATCGGTTATCACTACTACAAGGCCTTCGTCACCTTGCAACGAGTCACGCCAGAACGATACAATGCTTTCCTCGAATATTGTCGGCTCCACCCAAACATCATCCACAACGTCGAATGCCTGGGTGAGTGGGATCTCGAGCCGGAATTCGAGGTCGAGAACGCAGACGAGTTTGGTACAATCATTAGCGAGATGCGCAGCACGTTCGCCGACGTCATCAAGCGCATAGAAACAGTGATGATTACGAAAGAAGCGAAATACGGTTACATCCCGTTCTAGTTGATCGGCACCTTCTCGAGGATATTCTTGGCATCAGTCTTCGCAAAAGTGTCCTGCGTCGCAGAACCCATTGTGACCACGTCGAGAGAAAGCTTCGTCATCCTGCACCTCTTTCACCGTCGGTACAGGGAAGGGTGTTTTAAAAGGGTTGCGGTTCACTCTCCTTGTAACAATATTTAAAGAATCTTTGCTTCTCCCCTGACCATGCCATTCCGCCTCTTCACAGAGCTGCCAGATGTCCATTATCTTGCGGTCATCACGTTCAACCGTTATCTGAACGAGAAGTGCGGCGGTCTTGCTGAGACTGATATCGCTTCTTTCTCCGTCTTCGAGAAAGGCGGGTGCAGGATCTATGTCGACGAAAAGGCTGAAGGGTTGAGAGACCGCTTCTTCAGGCGATTCCTTGCGGATCCGAGATGGTTCGTGAGATGTCATGATGGTATCCGTCGGAGAGCGAAGCAGTATTTTGAGTACGGAAAGAGGCTCAGGGAGCAGTGTTTAACATCCTTGAAAGATGGCGAGCTGCTCGCTGTCTTCGATGAGTTCTACTCTGAGCATACCAAGAATCACCATGTCGGCCTCATCGACGTCTTCCTTGAGATTCCAGAAGACCTCATCACCACCCACCTCATTGGCCTGATTCAGCGGCGTGCGAAGGGACTCGCAATTGATGCCGGGGAATCCTTCAGCCTCTTGACGACGCCGCTCGAGCAGAGCGCCCTCGCCAAGGAGCGTTCTGCCCTCATCAGGATGGCGCTCGAAGCGAAGGACGACAAGGAATCCCTGTGTGAGCACTTCCGCTGCTATGCGTGGCTCGGGTACATGTTCATTGGGCCTCCACACGACCTCAGTCACTTCAAGGACCGGCTCGATGAGTACGCCGAGAATCCAGAGAAGCTGCTCGGCGACCTGCAAACCCTTCTCAGCATCAAGGGAGTGGAGCGGGACCAGACCGCTCTTGCCGAACGACTCGGCTTCGGCAAGGAGGAGCTGACGCTGTTCCGCCTGGCACGGGACATGATGTACCTCAAGGCCCTGCGGAAGGAGGCCATGGTACACGGTTGGTATGCCGCTGACGCTCTTCTTGAAGAACTTGCGCGAAGGATAGGGACGACGAAACGCCTCGTCGCTTTCCTGCTGCCCAACGAGATTGGGCCTGCCCTCTTGCAAAAAAAGATCCCCGATCTTCAGGCGCGCTTCGACTGTAGCGTCGTCGACTTCCATGACGGAAAGGAGGAAGTGATCGTCGGGGAAGCGGCACGAGCGCTGGAAGCGGAGCGACAGGACACTGAGTCAGCGTCCAACGTGCTGGAGGGTCTGTGTGCGTATAAGGGTGTAGTGAGAGGAAAGGTGAGGATCGTGAACGTCAAGGAAGAGATCGGGAAAGTGGAAGAAGGCGACATCCTGGTCTCGCGCTCGACCAACCCCGACCTGCTCGTCGCCATGGAGCGCGCGGCAGGTATAGTCACAGATAGAGGCGGTCTCACCTGCCATGCGGCAATAGTTGCCCGAGAGCTCAGGAAGCCCTGCATCATCGGAACGAAGCATGCGACCAAGATGCTCCAGGATGGCTATCTCATCGAGATCGATGCGAGCAAAGGAGAAGTAAGAATTCTCGGGAAGTGAGCGTTATGAGAGCCTATCTAGCACGCTGTGGGCGTCGCTGCCCGTGGCAAGCCGCTTGAGACGGACCCAGTCCTCGCCGGCTTCTGCCATGAACCGGGTCTTCAGAGCTTCGAGTTCCCGATTGCTGACTCTACCCAGCCTGTCGGCCTCGATGAGGGGGTAGGGATAGCCAGGGAATGCGGCGTCTCCTGCTGTGACTGCAAGCGCTGCCGCGATTTTCTCTGATTGTTCTACAGTGTCCAGGCGGAAGGCGTACTCTGAGCGTTCATTAAGCTTGACGATGGAGATATAGATGTCATTCTCTTTCTTGAACGGTGTAATCCATGGTTCTTTTGGTCCTTGTTCGAAGAATGATGCGCTGGCTGAGGTGCCTGTCTTCGTGAGGAGGGTGTTGGTTTTGCACAGGCCGGCGACGAGTTTTGTGTCGAGGAGTTCCTTGAGATCTTTCTTCTCGTACTCGTTGTTCGGGACGAGCGGGCCGTCGCGAACGAGAAGGTCGCAGTTCTTTCCGAGTTCTTTCAGGAAGCGACATTCGAGGATGAAGCGCACGATGTTTGCCACGGTCCCGAGGCTGACTCGTTCCTTACCGAACGAGAGTTCGGGATGATTCTCGGGAATCGAAAGTTCTAGTTCTAGTGGTGGATAGGCCTTGACGATGACATTGCCCTTCCCATCGTTCCTGATGAGAACATTACCTTCTTCCTTCTTTGTGTCTTTGCGTTCCTTGCCGTCGTAGATCACGCCGTAGACACGGATGAATTCTACTCTTGCTGCAGGGCTGTCGAAAACACAGGCGTTGCCGCCGTCGACGAAGCATGCCTTTAGGGTTTGGGGTTCTATGGGAATGAACTCGGCATTGGAGATTGCGGTTTTGGACTGTTCGCTGGCGTCTGAGTCTTTCTTTCCTACAATCTCAGGGATGACCTCTTCGAACATAGAGCGAGAGAATAAGGGGGTGATTTTAAGGGTTTAGATTTGCCAATCAGGTTTCCTTGGCAAGTTCTCAAATTCTTCCGGCTTGGGCTTTTGCTTCTTGTACTTGTAGCCCTCCTCTGGGAAGAAGGTGCGCGGCTGCGGATGGGCTGTTGCGACCTCCACGTATGACTTCATCTCGTTTTCTAAACGGGTTGCAATCTCTTTGAGCTTATCGCGGTGATCCTCCATGTCCTGATTGCGCAGCCACCTGAAGAACCACTCTTGCCACTTGCCAAGCCAGGTTTTCTCCCACTTGTTGTAGGGGTCCCACTGAACCCACCACCAAACACGGATAACGAAGCCTGCCTTGTGTGCCTTTACCTTCTTCTCATTATACATCACTTCGGACTTCTTGGCGCCGAAGACCTGCCAATCCAACTTGCAGGTGTAATAACAGAATGGGTTAACTTTTCTTATGGCGCGCCACCAGATCATGTTCTCCTGCACGCCATCAGGACGAATGCGATGCAGGTAGAAATCTTCAATAGTCTTGTCCCCGCTCTGCCAATGTCCGAAGAGTTCCTTCTGGAACCAGTGATTGATATGCATGTACATATCTTCGAGCGCGACGAGACCGCCTTTCTCTACTTCGAAGAACCAGACAAAATCATCCTTCCAGGTAGCCCCGCGGAGCTGACCAGGCACAAATTCCTGTTGCTTCATTGGAAGAATCACAAGAAGGAGCGTTTATAAATATTGTCTACGGCAACCAGGTCTTCTGGTCCTTGAGCTTCTTCGGCAGGTAGTCGCTGATGACGAAGTTCAGGCCGTGGGCTGCCAGGGCTTGCTGTTCTGCACGCGTGCCCATCTTGTGCATCTGCTTCAACGCCTTCTGCCACTGTTTGTGGTGCAGGATGAATGGGTCTCGTTTGAGCAAATCCTTAATTTTCTTTATATCCACTTCTTTCAAGGGATGCGTCGGGAGCTTGAAGTCAATGATGTCCTGGGGCGTGATGCCGATGAACTGGGCGTTGGGTACGCAGAAGAACTCATTGATGTGCGCAGCGTTGCCACTGCCAACTTTCAATGTACGATAGATAGAGCCAAAACCATAGGGGTCTCCATCTGTGAAGACATAGACAGGCAGTTTCTTTTCATCGCTGAGCTTTCGGATGAATCGTCGGGTCGCACGAGCAGGCACACCCTTCAAAGAGACGAGAATACAATTCGCCTTCTGATAATACTTATGCTTGACCAGACGCTGGAACATACCTGCGGTTTCAATAGCGAGGATGAACTTTGCGTTGGTCTCGAAACGGAACCCTTCAACATCTGAGGGGATGTTGTATGCGCCAGAACCCATTTTCCAGCAATCAACCTTGATTTCCTTACCAGTATCAGAATCAGTATCTATGATTGTGAGTTTTCCAGCCACCGCGCCACCGTCTTCTTCAGGAACAAAGCCTAATTGTTCACGTTGCACGCGGAGCATCGCTTCGATATCATCCATGACAGTATCAGATTCTGGCTGCTCCTTGAACTTCGCTTCGCCCCAGTTCTTTGAGACATAATACGCCTCTCTCTTGGTCATCATGTCATCGGTCTCGATGACCTTCTTGCTCTCGTTCATCATGAGCAAAGTCTGAGTGAATGCTTTTACTGAAGACGCGTTGAGTTTGCGTTCCTTCTCACCGCCTTTCAAAGCAAAGTAGCCGATTTTTGGGTCGAAGGTGACATTACTCAAACTACGTAAGGGAGTTTTCAAAGAAGGAGCGTAGTCCTTCAGCACAGATTCTTGGACGTGCTTCGCGACGCCTTTAATCTTGTTGATAGTCTCTTCCTTACGCTTGTTCTTCGTCATGAGGCTCCTCTACTTTTTCTTCTTTACCTATCTTTGCGAATTCAGCATCATATTCGACGTTCTTGCTCGGATCGAACGCCATGTCCTCGACCTCACCACGTGTTTTCTCCAGGAGGTCGACAAGATGCGTTTCTATCGCTTCTTTCTCAGACTCACCCTCTCCGAGGATGGTGACAATCGCATCTGCTAATTTAGGAATGTATTTCTCGATATACCCGCGCTTCTTCAGTTCGAGATTCACGCGATGCTTCTTCTTCACGTAGATGCCGAGCACGCGTCCCGCTTCTTGCAACGCAAGCTTGATTTCCTTGATGATATCTTCATAATGAGCGATGGCTTCTTTGCTTTCAGAGGTGAATGGCACCCAGACGGAAGCGATGTGTACGACAATAGTCAATGGACCAACAGGGAGGTTGCTACCAGACTGTTGCAAGCCATAGCTCTTCCAGTTCGTGCCGGTTACTCCTTTGGTGACGCCGCATGCACCTTGCTGATACAGTAAAGGCACACGATTTGCGAAACGCATGAGTTTTGCTTGCCTGTCCTTGAGCTGTTCGCCTCCGTAGGCAATCGCAACCTCAACTTGGAAAGGGTTTCCCTTGTATACTACTGGTGCGCGGGTGATACTCGTGTAGAATTCAGCGTTCACTTCCTTCTTCAAGCCTTTTTCGAGGAGTTCAGCAGTAATCGGGCTGAGGCAATCCGTCGGTGGCGCCATGATCTTCACTTTGCGGAAGGCACGCACCATGTTCTCAGCATCTTCACGGCCAACCTTCTTTGGTTTCATCTTTGTCTCGAGACGAGCTTCAGCGCAGACCTCCTTCGCCACTGCTGGGCTGATGCGTGAGAATTCTGATGTGAGGAACTGTTGGAGCGTTTTTGCTTCAGTGTCATGGAGCATGCTCAACATAACACCCATTTCGATACCGTGGGGATGCGGTTTGATTTCCTTCGCTTCCTTCGGGAACGCCTCGCTTACTCTGGGAAAGATGAACTGTTCCGCCTTGGGATTCACATACACAAGCGTGACATGGGGGTTGACGACAGCAGTCTCCTTCAGATACTCATCGATGCTCTGGCCACCCTTCTGATAGCTGCCTTCGATATCGATTTCAATCTTCGTGCCGTGGTCCTTCTTCCACTCCTTCTGTTCCTTCTTCACAATCTCCGGCTTGTTCTGCTGCGTGTTAATGTGAAGCTCGACGTACTGAGCGGGTTTGTTCGCGTCAGTCTTACTGATAATCTTTGCAGCGCGTCCGGTCGTCAGCTGGCCATACATCACACTCGCAGAGATGCCGATGCCTTGCTGGCCGCGCTGCTGCTTCTTCGAATGGAATTTGCTGCCGTAGAGCAGCTTAGCGAAAATCTTAGGAATCTGTTTCTCGACGATACCAGGGCCGTTATCTTCGATGATGACACGGAAGCGATCCTTACCCATATCAATGACTTGCACGCTGATTTCTGGGAGGATGTGTGCTTCCTCACAGGCGTCGATGGAGTTGTCAACAGCCTCCTTGACTGTGGTGAGTAGGCCTTTTCTCGGATTATCGAATCCCAAGAGGTGCTTATTCCGTGCGAAGAACTCGCCGACACCAATCTCACGCTGTTTCTTTGCTAATTCCGCTGCGTGGACTTGGTTGCCGTTCTTCGGAGCTGGCTTTGCCTCAGAGGAGAAATCACCCAATGTGCTGTCTTTACTCATGCAGAGAGAACTGCCCCGAGAGGCGTATTTAAAGTTTGCGGCATGACTAACCCATCATCTCTTCTGCTTTGAGTTTCCTTCTCTGACCTTCTAAGAATCTCCAGACGGTCTTGTGCATGGCGCCACCGAGGAGTTTTTCGACCGAGCGCTTCGCCGCGTCAGCCCACGCGAGTTCGCCGACGATGCAGATAGTCTTACCATAGACAGAGATGAAACAACCGGTCAAATGTTCAATGTTCTCTCTGCTTTTTCCTTTCAGGCCGATGACACGACCTTTGAGGCGATTGATGGAATCTTTCGTGTTCGCGTAATCAGTGAGCTTAATCTGCTCCAAAGCGTAATCCTGTCGGAGGAGAAGTTGAGCAATCTCAGGATTGAAACCGCGAGCAATAGCTTTGATGACGTGCTGCGCCTGATAGAGCGCCAAGGAATCTTCACCTTCGAGGGTGACAAGGCCCTCGTCACTGTCAATATGGAGTTTGATCTTCGCATGCTCTTGGAGCGCCTTCTTGACACTGCCCTTCTGGCCGATAATAACTGCTATGCGCTCTTTCGGCACTCTCACTTCGTAGACAAACCGTTCAGGATTCATAGGGTGCGAGAACCTCACTCCTTTTAAAAGACTATTGGGTGCTTATGCTCTTGAATTCCTTCTCCATGTCGATATCCACACCATGCCTCTTGAGATAACTCGCTACGTTCTTCAGGTCGCGTTTGAGAAGTTCCTTGGCGTTGGGCGCTGAGGTCGGACTTGATTGGCTGAAGTCGATGAAGACAGGTTTTTCTTTATAGAGCAGGAGGTTGAACGCACTGAGGTCGCCGTGGACCAAGCCTTTCTTCCAGAGTTTCTTGATGTCCTTGAGAAGGAGCTTGCTGAAGGCTTCGGGATCCTTGGGGGCAGTGTCCTTCAACTGCTTCGCAGCTGTGCCTTTCTTCCCGTCGCCGATGAGGCTCATAACCATCACGTTGTCCTTGAACGCTAAGGGTGTTGGGCAGCGAAGACCCGCTTCTCGGGCGATGAGGAGATTTCTGTATTCTCGCTGGCACCAGGCAAACACGACGAAACGCTTGCTCGGTTTCGTATGCATGTAGCGTGGGTCGAATTTGAGATACTCATACATCTTCTTGAAGTTGCAATTCTCAAGACGGTAAATCTTCACGATAACATAATCCTCGCCTGCTTTAGCGGGTGTGGCTGTGAACACATTCGCTTCCTTGCCAAGGGCGATGCCAGATGCTAAAGCGTCAAAGTGTCCTCTTGCTTCGAGTCGCTGCAGGACGTCGATGGTGAACTTGTCAAAGACGTTACCGTAGATCTTCCATTCTTCACGACTGCGTCTGACTACCATAAGGGAAAAGAATCAAGAAAGGGTATAAAAAGGGTTTTATTCGAGATCGTCAGTGGTCAAGATTGCAACGCCGTTGCTCGTCACTTTCGCGCTCATGGCGACGAGGAACTTGATGCTCGTTACGGTTGCGACGTCAGCGAGCGGTTTTCCTACTTCACCATCAAACACTACTGCGTGGATGCCGCTCTTGAGCGACTTGATGGTCGATTCGAGCTCTGACGTCGGCACCTTGCCAAGGATATTCAAGTCCTTGTCCAGGATGTAGGCGCCTCGAGTACCGATAAGATCCTCGAGCATCTCATTGAAGGCTTTCTTCTCCTTCTCCGATGGTTTGGTTGCGCGTGCGCGCGGTGCAGGGGCTTCGCGGGCTGGCGCTCGGGCGTCACGACGTGGTGCGGCCGGAGCGGGTGCACGGGCGTCACGTCGCGGCGCAGCCGGAGCGGGTGCACGGGCAGGTGCGCGTCGGTCGTTACGAGCTGGAGCGCGACCATTACTCTCCATTTTGTGCTGCTCGGCTGCAACCTTGGAACGCAACGCTTTGTGAATCTCTTTCTTCGTGAGTTCTTCCACTTCCTTACCGTCAGGCGCTTTCGTGATGAAATCAATCTCAGCGACGGCCTGCAGTTCCTTGATAATCAAGTCGCCGCCACGGTCACCGTCGACGAACACTGTTACGACCTTCTGCTTACACAGGTCAGCGATGCTCGGTGGCATGCTCGTGCCATTGATGGCAACTGCGTTCTTGAAGCCATGCTTGAGCAAGGTCAGAACATCAGCGCGGCCTTCGACAATGGTAATCTCATCGCTGTCTTCGACGCCCGGGCCGGCGGGGAGGCGTTCGCGACCCCATTCGGTAATCTCCATGACGCGGACGCTGGTTGCGACCTCGTCTGCAAGTTCTTGGCTGTCAGGCATGCTACTATCCATGAGGTTCTTGAGCAGTTCCTTCGCGCGATCGATGACGAACTTGCGCTTGCTGATGCGAATATCTTCAATCTTCTGGACATTTAAGGCAGCGTTGCAGGGGCCGATGCGTTGGATGATTTCTAACGCGGCGCCTACAATTGCAGTCTCGGCTTTATCGAGGCTACTTGGGATGATAATCTCGCCTGAAGTCTTGCCGCCTTTGGTGCCGACATTGACTTCGATGCGACCGATTCTTCCTGAGCGCTGCAGCTCTCGGAGTTCGAGGTCTGCGCCGAGCAGGCCTTCCGTCTGTCCGAAAATGGCGCCGATGACGTCTGGTCGGTCGACGACTCCCTCGATGCTGATGGTTGTGTGGATGATGTATTTTGCTGAAATCTGTGCGATTTTTGCCATTGGTGTTTCACCTATTTCTTACTCGAGAACACTGAGAACGATGGCCGTACGGCCTAGCGAGGGTGCTCGTCTGTGATGATGATCCTCCCGAAATTGGGAATGAATGTGATGTTCTCGCGATAATCGTTCTTGGTGAGTTCTCGGTGATTATGAGTTGCTGCCCGAGTCACTAACCCCCGCGTTCATAGCTTGGCGTTCGCCGTAAGCTCCCTAAGGTACTCTCGTGACGGGCTGCACCGCGCGGTAGTGTCTCCCAGTCATCACCATTGTGCCAAAGCACCTGGCTTGTGAAAGGACCCAAACGTGCGGTATCGGGGGGTATTCGAGGAGCGTATTTAAAGGTTTGGGCGTATTTCATATTATTTTCTATATGGTAATTATTATTACTTTCTATATTGAAAATATAACGTTTTCCCTTCACCCCATCACTTCTTATAAATGATGCACTACCCCTTTAGAGGCATGCTCCTCACTCTCGCGCTGACAGGAATCAACCTCCTCTTGGCTGTGGTCGAGATGAAATTCCTCCGTATCCAGAGCTTGGACATTGCCCCCATCGGTATCATTATCCTGGCACAGCAAGGTGAGGGTATTATCCTCGGTTCCCTCTTTCTCGCAGCACCCTACGCTGCACTCAATCCCCATAAGCTCCGCTTCCTCTGGGCAACCCTGCCGCTTACGATTTTGATAGGTTACCTCGCCCTTGCGATAGAGAGCGCCTATATTCTCCTCGTCCTCTATCACCTCATCCTTGCAGGGGTCGCGCTTCTCATCGGCCTGCTCACTGGCAGCTATCTCCTCTTCGCCGGGGTCAACTTCGTCTCCAACTTCGTCGTTGCGCGCATCTATTCCTACATCTCCTGAATAATCGCTCACAACCCTTAAAAAGCGGTCTTCGTTCGCTTGGTGTATGCCAGATGACGTGCCTAGGAAAAAGGCTTCCTACGATTCAGAGAAGGAATGGTCAGCAGACCCAAAAGGCTACTTTCTGATTAAGATATTCCCTGAGAAAAAGGAGATTGGCGTTCGGTACATGACCTACGATAAGAAACCAACGCTTGATGTCTTCGGGACTGAAGCGGAACCCATCGTTCAGACTCTGGTTCGTGAGGGCCTGATTGGGACCTTGCAACATGCTGCGTATTTAGGTCACGAATTGCACAAGGCAGAAGTGGCGCTTCGCTTAGGTAAGGAATTCGTGCAAGATAAGACCTTGAAGTTCTAGTACATCCGCTTTCTCTCATAGCTGAAGATGTACACTGCTGTGCCGACGATAATCGCGCCGACAACGATGCCGATGAGCAGGAAGAGCATGTTGCTCCCTGGCGTGCCTGCGCCCAAGGCTGATTCTGCTCCTTCGATGGTGTGCGTTGCCATACCGCTCAGCTCACCACCACCAACACCCACGGTTGCGACTTCCATGCCAACAAAGCCAAGAATCAGTGCGGCAATCATGAACGCGTAGAATTTAGTATAGCTCTCCTTGAACATAGGCTGTCTCAGAGGGGGATGTTTTTAAAGGTTTCCTCTGCATTGTCGTCTTGAGTCTCGAGCAGCGCCGAGCATGGCGAAGCCATAATCGTGAGGCGCTGATAATGCTTCGACCAGGGGGAGAATACAAGCGACGACAATGCTACCACTCAAACCCTAATTCTCCGATGTCGAGAACCGGTTTGCTCAGTTTATTCGTGTCATCAAGGCCTATTCTGGGACACATGGTGTTGATGAAGCATTCTAAGAATGGAAAATCCTCGAGGCTGTTCCAGTCGAGCGTGTCGAAAAGCAAGAAATAGAAGTCCTTGTCAGGGTATTTTTCTTTCAGCTGCATGCTCATTTGTAATCGTTGTTGGCCATATTTGGTGGTGATGAGCACGCCAATCTTCTGCTTCATCAAGAACGTGGACATGGCCGCTTTCTGTTTCTTCTTCGCCAGTTCGATGTCCGCGTCTTTCATGATTTCGAAATGCTCTCGCTTTGGATCGTAGCAATAAACTGGGAGTTCGTTGTTGATGACCAAGGCTTTCGGATGGAAGAGCCCGTCGCCGACGTAGAGAAATGCGTCCGCATCCACATCCCATTTCTCGATGCCGCAACCGAGAAGATGGCCGTCAGCAACTGCGTGCTTTGGCTTGAACATATGGACTTGCTTCCCTTTCTTCTCCAAGACTTTCTTCCATTCGTCTATCTGATTATGATATTGGATTGTGGTGAAGAGAACGATTTTTTTTGGTAATTTTTTTATGAGTTCCTGCGGTAGGACAACTTCCTTCTTGTACTTCACAGGGATGAAGTGGAGTTTCATACTTCTCGAGAATCAGAACCGGTTTTTAACTACGCCGCTTCTGCTGTTTGGCGAGCTTCTTCGCGGCAATCTCTGCTTGGCGTTTTCGTTTGATAGCTTCTTCCTGCGCCTTCTTCGCTTCTTCCATGCGGCGGCGCTTCTCTTCCTCAAGCTTGACAACTCTTGGGTCGACTTGCGGTTTGGTCTTTGGCTTCTCACCGCGATAACGCTTCCCCAATTCCTCAATCACATGCTCGTCGACGACCAGGTATGCTTTACCCTCTTTGAACAGCTCGCGGAGTTCGTAGCTCTTGATGTGGAAGCGGTTGAAGCCAGTCATGAAGTACCAGCCGCTCTTGCGGAAGAGTCCGCCAGTGCTGAAACGCTCGAACTTCACAGGTAGTTTACCGCGTAACCAAGATGATTCACCGACTGGCATAACTGTTTTTAGAAGAAGAGGTTTTTCAATGTTTCGTTAGATATCGTCTTTCGCCACATCATCGTGCTTGTCGATAGTTGTTTGCTGCTCCTGGAGATGTGCAGGAAGTGGTTTTCCCTGGAAGCAATAGTCGTAGAAATCACACTGTCCGGTGCTCCACCTACACAACGGGCTTGTTTTCTTCGGATAATCCTTAATGCTCTTTGAGCAGGTGTTCACATGCACATCCTTAATCTCGTTCTTGGCGTGCTCAATCATCTCTGGCGTCACGTCAAGCAATCGTTCCACACCATCCTTCAGGAAATAGATGCCAACAAGGTCAGGCATATGGAACTTCTCCTCGTAGAGCATCGCGTAGATCGACAACTGCAGTTCATATTCTGGCGAGATGTGGGCGCGCTTCGAGGTCTTGTAATCAAGAATGATGGTCTTGCCTGCCTCGTCGTGGATGGCGTCGATGAAGCCGCGAACATGATGTTCTCTCGAGGAGAACTCCATTTCTCTTCCTGGTTTGACAGCTTGCCAGGCTTCTTTAATAGGAAGGAATCTTGTGAAATACTTGATCTTATCAGTGAAGTAATCGTAATAATTCCCAATCATGCGAACACTCTGGTCGTAATAACCGGTGAGTTCTTCCTTTGAGAGGTCCAGCGAGTCGAATTCCTTTTGGAACTTGGCCCAGGAACGTTTGAAGCACTCAAGCAAGACAACTTTCATGGTCATGAAGAATCCATCAGGGTCATCAGGGACGTTCGTGACATCACTATCAAAGAAGATTTCCAAGGCTTCGTGGACGGCTTTGCCTCTCGCAAGATGAATGCTCGGGAAACCAGGGAGTTTCCCCCAATAACGGTACCAGTACTTTCTCGGGCATTGCTTGTAGAGATTGATGGAGCTCGGGCTCTGGATGCGAGTAATACCTTCAGGAAGAGCCATATGATGCCGAGAATAGGACCGCTTAAAAAAGTTATGGCTGCTTGTCCTGTGCGTCCTTCCACTCTTTCCAGACGTGGACGCCGCGTGCCGTGAAGAGATTCTCCACTTCAACGTTGAAGAGATGACGCTTGTCCTTGGTGAGGAGATTGCTCTTGGTCGCGAGAGCCACCGCAGCCAGTACAGCATCGCTCGGGTCAGGAACATGTTTGAGCAATTCTGGTTCGATGCTGGCCACGAAGGCTTTTTCAGAAGCTGGTTGGCCTGGATGGACATCGACGTCAAGAATGACGAGACGTGGATGCTTCTTGAAGAAGCTGCGTAGCTCATGCTTGATAGTATCTGAGAGTTTGTGCGCGACATGCTCGAGCTCTTCAAGATTGAAGCTCGTCATGGCAATGGAGGCTTCAGTGAGATGATGCAACTGCCGTTTCTCTGCTAGGTCAATGATGAAGCAGGTGTCAAGCAAGAGGAAGCCGCGAGCCATTTCATAGGGCTTTCGAACCAATGTCTCGAATAGTTCTTTCATATAGAAACAGAATTCGTGATACCTGTTTATATTTGTTCCGTCGATGAAATTCATTATCCTCAGCCGCTGAGAGCAAGCTTTTTATACCAGGAGTTAAAGGAAATACCTATGGTCGACATCACCGAATGCAGGAAGCAGGACATCAAAGGGCTTATCGAGCGTAATGTCAACTTCTCAAAAGGAGATGCCGGACGTGTTCTGATTATCGGCGGTGCCGAACGCTACGTCGGCGCAGCAGTCCTTGCAGGTCTCGCCGCACTCCGTTGTGGTGTTGACAGCGTCACCATCGCAGCGCCAGAAACATGCGCGCGTCTCATGAACGCCTTCAGTGCTGATCTCGTCACGGTCAAGCTTCCAGGAGAAGACCTCAGCGATGAACACATCGGTGAACTGAGCTGGCTCAGCGAGAACGCCAGCGTTGTCCTTGTTGGTCCAGGGCTGGGGGTGTCGCCTGAACGTGAGGCGTTGCTCGCCAAACTGCTTCCACAGATGAAAGCGCCTATGGTGCTCGACGCTGACGCGACTAAACAAGTCCAGCTCGCTGGCCTTGAGAAAACCATCCTCTTTGCGAACAAGCAAGAATACGAACACTTGAAAGAAACCAATGGCTTTACTGACGAACATGTCGCGCCCAGTCTCGGCACGAATGTTGTTGTTGTGAAAGGCCGTCAGGACCTCATACTCTGTTCTGAAGGCCACTCGACAGTCACTGGAGGGCATTCTCGCGCTACGGTAGCAGGCACAGGGGATGTGCTTGCGGGCATCGCCGCAGCGCTCTACGCCCAAAGCAAGGATATCAGAGGCGCTACCTTGGCAGCCTGCACAGTCGCGAAACGCGCAGCCGTGAAGCTTGGTGAAAAGCACCACTTCGGCTTCCTCGCGAGTGAATTCACGAGTGTGTTGCCTGATGTGCTGAAAGAGCTGAAGGTGTTCCGTGTTACCAAGCATCAAACATTCAAGGGCAGTCTCACTGACCGCTTCCGGAAAGCATAAATAACCTGGCTTGTTTTTCTTTGTTATGACCTTTGTATATGAGAAACTTCTTCGTCCCATATTATTCCTTCAAGACCCTGAGAAAATCCACAATCGGGCAATTAGAGCTGGGAGAATCGTTGGAGCGATTCCTCCAGTGCGATGGCTTGTTTCACTGTTCTACAACTACAAGCACGCAATGCTTGAGCAGTATGTCGCTGGCATCAAATTCAAGAACCCTGTCGGACTCGCAGCAGGCTTCGATAAGGATTGCCAATTGATGAAATCGTTGCCAGCTTTGGGTTTCGGCTATGAAGAAGTTGGTTCGGTCACTGCTCAGCCATACGCAGGCAATCCACACCCGCGTTTGGTGCGACTCAAAAAAGACAAAGGTATTATTGTCAACTACGGCCTGAAGAATGAAGGAGCGCCTGTGCTGAAGAAACGGTTACAAGGCAAGTATAAGATTCCTATTGGTGTCAGCGTCGCCAAGACGAACAAGCACCACACAACACAGAAAGAGAAACTCGATGACTGGGTGAAAGG
>JAAOYD010000043.1 GCA_018221165.1 Candidatus Woesearchaeota archaeon
AAGCGCCTCCTGGAGAGCAGCAAGGACCTGCTGCACATGCTCCGAGGGTATCATCACCTTCTCGAGATTAGGGATGAGAAACGCGAGGTTGCTGAGAAGCTCCGGTTCCAGATGAAGGACTTGGCACGTCTTGGCGAAGACTTGGATCGTCTTATGCCACAAGAATCTCTGAAAGAAGTGGAGAACTTCCTGCCACCGAAGAAGAAAGGTGCGAAGACGAAGAAGATGGCGAACAAGAAGATTATGAAAGGCGCTCCAAAGCAAGGCGAGAGTGACCGTCTTGAGAACGCATTGGCCAACATCGAAGACAGGCTCAGTAAGCTGTAAGTTTTTTAAACTCCTCTCTGGTTCTCAACAATACTTCGTCCTTGCAGGAGTAGCGAAGTGGTCAAACGCCTTTATGCGGAGGTCGGATAGTCTGGTCAATTCCGTCGGACTCAAAATCCGATCCTTAGTGGTTCGTGGGTTCAAATCCCTCCCTCCGCATTATATTCTCCATTACATATTATTTATAAAGAAAACCGGCAGGCTTATAAAGGAATGGCGGTTTTTGAGCAACAACAGACGGCAAAAAGCCGTTAAGAGAGAACCCAAAGGGGTAAAGCCTGGGAGGCCTGGGCAGTGTTTCAAGCACCGTAAACCGTTATCGGATTCTCTCGGAGTTTAGAAAATGAATAGAAATACAAATAAGAACCAAAGTAGAAATAAGAATAGACGACGGGGACATCGCCCGTTCAAGAAACAAATACAAGAACTACGTGAAAAGGCTGTTGAAAACAGCAACGCCAAGCTAGAAATTATCCCCTTGGGCGGTTTCAGCGAGATTGGCCGTAATTCAGTTGCCATTCGCGCTGATGATGAAGTTATCATTCTCGATCTTGGATTAATGATGGACAAGTATATTGAATATACTGACAGCGACGACCTTGTGGAAATCAGCGGAAGGAAACTCATCGAAATCGGTGCCGCTCCTGACGTGAACATCCTGGGCAAGCTGAAGAAGCAGGTAAAAGCCATTCTTCTCACCCACGCTCATCTTGACCACATCGGTTCGGTGCCCTACATCGCGAACAAGTTCGATTGCGACATTCATAGCGCACCGTTCACCATTGAGTTGGTGCGTCGCATGTATGAGGATGAGAAGCGCATGCCCCGAGGAAAACTCGTGGCGCACGACGTGAATTCTCGCTTCAAGATCGGCACGAAGTTTGAGGTGGAGTTCATCTTCATCACTCACAGCGCTCCGCAGACTGTGATGGCACTCATCCATACACCGTATGGGAAGATATTGTATGCGAACGACTTCAAGTTCGACAACAACCCAACCATGGGTCAGAAGCCGAACTATGAACGCTTGCGCGAACTGAAAGGACAGATTGATTATCTCATCGTAGATACCTTGTACGCTGACCAGCCCATCAAGACACCTTCTGAAAAGATTGCCGAAGAGATGCTGAAAGATGTGTTGCTCGGGACGCAGAGTAGAGATGCGACAATTATCGTTTCGACATTCTCGAGTCACATCGCTCGTATACGCGCGATCATAAACGTGGCGAAGATGATGAAACGCACGCCAGTCCTGCTCGGTCGTTCCTTGTTCAAGTACACTGACGCGGCGGAAGCTGTTGGTCTCGCTGACTTCTCTGACGCTGAGCGCGTTCCCTACGGGAGTAAGGTGCGCAGCTATCTGAAGAAGCTGAAGAATCCTGAGAAGTATTTGCTTATTGCCACTGGTCACCAAGGTGAACCAAAGGCTATCTTGTCACGCATCGTGGACCAGAACTTGCTCAAGCTAACAGACAACGACATGGTCATCTTCTCGAGCAAGACCATTCCTGTACCTGTTTCAATAGCGAACAGGGAGAAATTGGATGCTAAGTTGCGTGCGAAGCATGTGCGTATCTTCGATAACATCCACGTCTCAGGACATGGAGCTCGCGAAGACCACCGTGACTTCTTGAACATGCTGAAGCCGAAGCACATCATTCCAACCCACGGCAACATGAAGCAGCTCAACGCTTTCAGGGAGCTAGCGGAAGAAGTCGGCTACAAGCAGAACCAGATCCGCATCATCAAAGTTGGTGAGCGGGTCAAGGTAGCGTAAACTTTATTAACCCTTTTTCTTCTTTCTTCATTCTAGCATGACGCTAGGACCCCAATATGAGGTTTATGTTCTGGGGACTGGGTTTTTTACGGATAGGATGGGTGGCAGCTACGCGTCTCCAGATGCGCTTG
Source organism: Candidatus Woesearchaeota archaeon (assembly GCA_018221165.1). Taxonomy (GTDB): domain Archaea; phylum Nanobdellota; class Nanobdellia; order Woesearchaeales; family UBA525; genus UBA153. The sequence goes on from JAAOYD010000043.1 coordinate 2,236, forward strand.
CACAAGCCATTGGCGACCATGCACGCCTTGTCCTTAATGTCCGTGGAATTCCGGATGTCAAGAACCTGCCAGGAGAAGTCTTGAAAGAAGGGTATATTCGTCTGCCTCTTCATCGCGGCGACTTCTGCAGGCTCGCAGAACACTTAGGCCTAAAAATGGATGAATAGTTCGGAGGTAAGAGCCTTCGCTGTAGGCGGAGCCATTCTCAAAACCTTTAAATAACCCCCTCTCATCCGCTCTAGTAAGGGTAAGGGGGCACATTCCATGAAACTCACGCTTGCAGATACAAAATTTCTCAAGGAGAGCGTCAGCATCATCGCTGATCTCGTCACTGAAGTCAGATTCCAGGTCACAAAGAACGGCCTCGAGCTCGTCGCCATGGATCCTGCAAACGTGGCCATGGTCGTGTACAAACTGCTCAGCAGTGGCTTCGTCGATTACGACGTGAAGAACGAGTGCACGCTCGCCATGAACCTCAACGACCTCAAGCAGGTCCTGCGCAGAGTCAAACCAAGCGATACAATCACTCTGGAAAATCCTGAAGCGAAGCTCAAGGTGACGCTCAAGGGTAAGTCAAAGCGTGAATTCCTCCTGCCACTCATCGATGTGGAAGAGAAGGAACAAAAAGTTCCCAGTCTCGAGTTCAAAGCGACGGTCAAGACCGATGCTAGCGTCATCAATGACGCCATTGAAGATGTGGACATCATCGGCGAATCCGTCGCGTTCTTCGCTGACAGCAAGTCCTTCAAGATTAGTTCATCCAGCGACCTGAGCCAGGCTGAAGTGGAAATCCTCCCGGACGACACAACAACCATTGACGCGAAGGAAGAGACCCGTTCTAAGTATTCTATCGAGTACCTGAAGAAGATGATTCAGGGTGCGAAGCTCGCGGACAAGGCCACCATTGAGTTCAGCAAGGACTACCCGTTGAAGCTCGACTACACGGTGAAGGACAAGATGCAGCTCATGTTCATCTTGGCTCCAAGGGTCGATAATGATTAAGCTGCTCGTTCCGCCTGATACTCAACCTTCCCCTTGACGATAGTGGCAGCTACCCTTCCTGGGAAGCGCACACCCTCATAAGGAGACCAACCGCACTTGCTTTGGATATCTTCACGTCGCAAGGTTGTCGGCCGGTCCATCTCGAGGACGGTGAAATTTGCCTTATAACCTTCTCTGAATTCACCGTACCCCCGCTCTTCGTATTCAGAGAATTGATTGGCAAACATTCCAGGGTTCATCGCACAAACGCGAGCAATATCTGTTGGTTTGAATTTATGCCGTGCCATGAGCCAGGTTGCCATGAGTCCATACGTGTCTAATTGGGGTGTCCCAGAAGTACCATTTTGCAGACTGATTTTGCGACAGCGTTCAGGGTCACGTGCAAGAAGATTATCATATCCTTCCTGTCCATTAGTTCCGAAAGCGGCAAAGTTCTTGAACTTCTCGTCGAGCGTGTGCGGCGCGTGGTCTGTTGCCATGTAGTGAAAGAAACCGTCGCGCAAAGCTTCGATGACCTCAAGACGGTCTTCTCTGCTCTGGAGCGCGGGGTTAGCTTGGACGAAGGGCCAGAGTTCCGGCCGTTCTTCAAGCATTTCAGCATCGTAGAACATGTAGAGCGGTGATACCTCAACCGTAGTTGTAAAACCTCTGTCTTTGTGGTCAGCAATCATATCGAGACTGCGCCCTCCAAGCGGCCAGTGACAGAGTTTCGCATCGATGTCAAAGCGTTCGACGAAGTCGAGTACATATCCAAGAGCTCGTTCGATGCATTCGCGTGGGCGCCTGGCTGCATGATTACCTCTGAACTGCATGATCTTAAGAATGTCATTGTCTTCGACATGGAAACTCACGTTTTGCCCTTCGTATTTCTTGAGGGCTTTGCCGAGGGATTCTGCATCCTTGAAGAAAAGGTCGCCGACTGAGGGGCCGGTAAAGGCCTTGTAGGGAACGTTGACGGAGAGTGGTTTTGTTCGTGTGCCAACACCGACATAATGAGTGAAACTAATAGGGAGGTCACTCACCCGTCTTCGATGCCAAGCAAGTTTTGCTTTGCTGGTAAGTGCTTCTGGTGTGTTCGGCATGACTGCAACATGCGTCACACCACCATGGAGCGCTGCTTGTGAGAGTGTCGCGTACGTTTCTTTGTAGTTCTGCTTACCGCCAGCATCTTCGCGTGCGTGGACGTGGAGGTCAATGAACCCTGGGAAGATTATGTGGCTGTCGGGAAAGACGATGTCCGGCTTGTCTATTGTGGCATGTCTCTTGACGCCGCGGATGATTCCCTCGTGAGGATCGAACTGTACGAAACCGTTGAACTCCTCTTTATGGTCTGCGAATCTCCCTTGTATGAACATCCTTTCACCCCACCATTGATCTGTAGACTTCTTTTGTTGGTAACTGCGTCATTGCGGTCATGAGTCCGGTGTACCATTCACTAAGCGGTGCAATTCCTGCACTCCATTCCATATCTACTCTGTCTTCGATGCCACCGACATGAACGAGCTGAAGATGCGAACCTTGTCGCATTATCTCATAGGCGAGGGTATCTGCTTTATGGAATGCGTGCGTCTTGATGACACGACCGCTCACTCCTCCTTGATGCGTTTGTGTGTAGTAGTCAAAGAGTTTCTTCTCAGAGGGGTCGATTCCTTTGGCAAGCTCTGCATAGTTCTTCTGTGTATTAATCGCAACGATACCGTCGACACCAGCTTGAGTGAGAATGTCAACTGTGTGTGCAGGGTCACCGATATCACCAAGCTTGACAAGGACTGGAGTGTAGGTGCGGCCTCTTTGCGCAATGGAAACTGCCATTTGCAGTCTGCGAAGGAGGTCTGCATCACTTCCGTGTTCGTGCGACACATTTGGACAGCTTTCATTGATTTCGAAGAAGTCAACATAAGCGCGAGCTTGTTCAATGCAGCGGAGAAGGCTTTCGTCCTTTCTGATTCCTTCAAGAGCTGGATGACCCATAACACTCATACCTATGGGAAAATTCTTTGGATTGTATTTCTTTCTGAAGGCGTAGATGTTAGCGATGGCAGCACCCACACCTTTACTCGGTAAGCCAAGACTGTTAATAGCAGAGCCACTATGCGGCAACGGCACCCACGGATTAACATCGCGTCCAAAAGCGTGAATGAGGTTCCCTGGATGTGGTTGATCTAGGACTGTGCCAACTACAGCAAAACCAGCTCCCATCATGTAGTTGAACGCAAGCAGCTCGCCCTCTTTGTCCTGGCCCGCTGCGTTACCGAGACGGTTTCTGAAGACAAGACTATTTTTGAAGAGCTCGACTGGTTCTCCAGTCTCAATCATGATCTTCGGTCCCATATATTTCTCAAGCGCGATTGCTATCGGTCGAGCGAACGAGTAGAGTTTGGTGAATGTTTCTGGACTTACGCTTCCTACGGAAAGCCTTGGCCTGATTTTGCCGTCTATATGTGAAAGGATTGTCACTGCAACCACCCCTGAATGAAGAAATTCGTCTCAAGCATAAAAATGTTCCGTCTCGAGCAATCAGCTTATAAAAACAGGTGGATTCACATACAACGTTCATATGCCAATACGATAACTAAGGTGAAACTATGAGTAAAACCGAAGAGAATCTGAAGACAGCTTTTGCTGGCGAAAGCCAGGCCCGCAACAAGTACGACTACTTTGCCAAAGTGGCGAGGAAGGAAGGCTATCATTACATCGCTCGAATCTTCGAGGAGACTGCGCTGAATGAGCAGCAGCACGCGAAGGACGAGTTCAAGCTCCTGAAGGGCATCGGCGATACGAAGGCTAATCTGAAAGCTGCCATGGAAGGAGAGCATTACGAAACGACTGAGATGTATCCCACCTTCGCCAAAGAAGCAGAAGAAGAGGGAAACAGCGAAGCGGCTCGCCTTTTCACCCAGATTGCTAAGGTGGAGAAGGAGCATGAGGCACGGTACAAGAAGCTCCTCGAGATGGTTGAGAAAGGTACCTTCTTCAAGCGTGACAAACCAATCAGGTGGAAGTGCAGCAAATGCGGTTGCATCCATGAAGGGACTGAACCGCCAGCCAAATGCCCAGTCTGTAAGCATCCGCAAGGGTACTTTGAACCTGAAGATCTATAGAAGTAAACTATTTGAATAGTTCTTCATTTCTCTTCTTTATGAAAGCCGTAATTGTCGCACTAATATTCCTGCTCTGTGTAGGTCTTGTTGTAGCCAACCCATTAGCGCCTGCTCCTATCAAGGACACGCTCGAGCAAGGACAAAGTAAGGTGTATCAGTATGAAGGTGAGGAATACGAAGTTAAATTACTTGCAGTAACTGATGCAAAGATGGGTGCTGGCGGCTCCATGACCTTACGCTTCGACGACCACAAAGCGAGATTCAGCCTCAACGGCGAGTTCACTTCTGACATGAGTCCTGGCACTGGCATGAAACTCAAGTGCGGCACGATTGAAGTTGTGGAGCTCCGCAACAGAAACGCGGTTGACGATCCCATTCCCCAGACAGCGACGTTCACACTGAAGCCTTTGCCTTGCGGCCTACGACCGATTAAGGCTGCTGAATCGCTCGTCCCTGAAGAGACTGCTGAACCTATGCTTGTGTCAGATGAACCTACCGCTACAACATACGGTGGGGGAGAACTCACTATCGAAGTCAATGACCCTCCAAAAGGCCTCTGGACGCGATTTAGTGACTGGTTTGCTGGTTTGTTCAAAAAATCATAAAGCTTTTAATCCTCACTCTCTAAACATCTCTCTATGCGTGTGTTAGTAGTCCTCATTGTCTTACTGCTTATACCTCAAGCGTATGCTGCAATCTTTGTTGATAGCTCAACTGGAGAAGAAGTGACACAAGGTGTTGTCCGTTTAGAATATGATGGGATGGCACAAGAGTTCTTGCTGACTGACGCGTCATTGCCTAGCGAAACGACGGATGGTTTGCTCGTCCTCGTCGGTGGGGGAGAAACCTACACCTACTATGCTCGCCTTCCTGCAGGACCTGTTCCAGCCGCAATCATTATGCATCCCGGTGGTTTGCTCATGGGTGAATTGCAGGATTCAACAAATAATCTTCTTGTCGAAAAAAACGTCTTGGTTTCCTGTGGTGCTGTTGAAGAGCGTCTTATGAGTGATGCGACTGGTCGTTTCAGAATATTCCTTCCGGCAGGCCCGTGCACGGTGAGCGCCTCCGCTGGTGATTACGCAGGGAGTGAAGATGTCATTATCACGCAAGGTGAAGTCACATCTCTCGATCTCATCATCGACCGAGGTGTGGCGGGAAACGGTTCTAATCTCACATGGCTACTCTGGATTATTCCCTTGCTTGTCATCCTTGTGGTGCTCCTGATGTGGAAGCCGAAGCGGGATTGGAAAGGTCCTAAGCCGAAAAAGCTGGAGAAGCACTTTATTGCCGAGCAGCATCGTGAGGCATTGAAGGAGAAAGAGGAACTCATAGTGGATGAGCTCTTATTGCGCGGCGGTACGTGTCGCCTTTCGGAATTACGCACTGCCACGAAGGTTCCTCGGACGAGTTTACTCCGTTGCCTTGAAGGTTTAGAGCAACGCGGACTTTTGGTGAAAAAAGAGCATAATGGCAAGCCAGTCATTGAACTGGTGAAGAAATAGTCTAAATTCTCTTAATGGGCCTCATTATTTAGTTTTTGAGTTGATTGGAGTCTATTTTATCCTTCTTTCACCCCTATTATCCGGCGAGAGCTTATATAGCCGGTACACCATACTACCCATAACGAAAAAGCAAAGGTGATATCAACATGAAGAAAACCATCAGCATCAGTTTCATCGTGCTCATGCTCCTCAGCATGGTCAGCGCGACCTATGTATCAGAAGGACAAACACAAGAAGTCGTGAGTGGACAAACAGAACCTGACTACGTAGGAACAGCAGTTCAAGCAACAGATGTAAAACCCTCAATCGCCGCTAATGGCGCTTTCAGCGGCACGCTCCGCGAAGGCCAAACCACCTATCATTATTGGAATGGTGAGAAGTACGAGATTACTCTCGTCTGGGTGAGCGACGCTCAGTATTGGGAAGATGATCGCGAATACAAAGGTATCGCTACAGATGCAGAACGCGCACCCAGTCTGGACAACCGTCCAAGTGCAAAGTTTAGCATCAACGGCGAGCTCACTAACGCGCTCTACCCTGGTGAGAAGGACGAAACCCGCTCCGGCACTATTAAGGTCAAGGAGATTGGCAACAGTGTGACTGAGAGAGGTGACCAAGGAAGCGCATCTTACACCTTCTATCCTAGTTATGAACCGCCTATCATCGGTAAATACAAGATATATGAAGGCCAAACACAAACAGTTACTGTGAGTGGTCACAGATTCTCAGTTGGTGTCAAGGAGATTCACGACGAAGTCGCGGTCATGACTGTGAACGGTCAAGCTGAAAAGGTCCAAGAGCACGTGACTGCGAAGATTAATGGCTTGCAGTTCAATCCACGCGCGATTAAGGACGGAAATGATAATCCGTACTTGGAGAATAACTACGCAGATATCGCATATGAACGTGGTTATGTCATCATCAAGGACCTTAAGGTCGTGAGTACACCGTCTCCAAGCGACGCGATCAAGGGCCGCCTCTATGAGGGACAGACCCAGACCTACCGCTGGAATGGCCAGAGCTACGAGCTCACCCTCATCTATGTGAGCGACCCTGTCTACTGGGAAGAAGGAAATACTATTACTGACGAGGCAGCTGCCGCGAGTATCTCGAACCGACCTGTCGCAAAGTTCATGCTGAACGGCCAGGTTACGGACGCCATCCCTGTGGGTGGCTCAGATAAGGTACGCTGCGGCAAGATCCAGGTGACGCGCATCGAAGCGACCACAGGCAGCGGAGACCAGTATTGGGGCCTTGACGAAACAAAGACTGAAGTCAACAGCGAGTATGGTTATGCTGACGCTGACATGGCCCAAGCGGTCGCGAGTGGCGTCCCTACATACGTCGGCCCACCTGAAAGTGAACGACGCGACATCGCGTACTTCACGCTCTGGCCCACAAGCTGCAGCAGTGTTGTCCCACCCAGGGCCTGCACAGAAGATGCGAAGATCTGCCCCGACGGCAGCTATGTCAGTCGTGATCCAGCAAGGAACTGCGCATTCGACCCCTGCCCGAGCGACTACGACGAGCGGAAGGAGAAGTGCTACGCCTCTGGCGGTCAATGGGAGTGCCAGGCCTACGCTGAGGATTCGACCAACCCCTATGGCAACTCTGATACAGAATATCAAGGTGATAACAACTGTCGTTGCCGCTACCAACCAACACCGCAGCCGTATAACAGCGCGGATGAGTGCCAAGAACGCGGTGGTCAGTGGGTCTGCAGTGAGAATTACGTAGGAAGCGATAACCAGTACGGTATTGAACCGGGCTACTATGGCGACGAAGGCAATTGCCGATGCATTGAAGAGATTATGCCCTACCCTGACCCCTACAACCCGTGCTACGAAGGCTGTGCAGATGGTGATGACTGTGGCTGTGACGACCAAGTCCAATGGGACGAGGAACTCACCTGCTCAAGCGGTTGTGCCAAGGACGGACGCTGCCTCCCCTACGGGACGCGACTCGCGAACGGCGAAGCTGTCTTCTGTAGCATCGAAGGCGAGTTCAGCACCCAGAAGACAGACGGCGCTTCGTGCCAGAACAACTACGAGTGTGTCAGCAACCAGTGCTTGAACGCAGAGTGTAAGAGCCTCGACAAGGAGCTGCGAGAAACGCAGAACCTCATCCAGAAGCTCTTCGACTGGTTCGGAAACATCTTCTAACTACTTTCTACCCCATATCCCTCTAAACATTTTTACATCACCCCCTTTGGTGAGAACAATGGAAGACTGGTATGAATTTGTCATGAAGGAACTCGAGGAATACGACTCCTCTTCACCCTATAGGCTACGTGCGAGAGGCCAGAAGGCCTACGCAAACTAGCGTAAAGCATAAATACGCCCTTGTTCTTGCTCAGTCTACCATGAAACAAATCGCTATTCTCTGCATATTGCTCATCGCTTTACCGCTAGCGCTCGCCGACCCGCTGGATGATGCGGACTACATCACTGTGGTGACTGATGATGGTGGCGCCAAAGAGGTTATCGCTGCGGCGAACTACGCGTCGAATATGCGCATCTATGGTTATACCTTCACTGGTGCCATGGACTCCGCTGTTGAGAGTATCAAAAACGTGGATGAGAAGTTCCTGATTTACTTCGATGGAAAGAAAGCGCTCATTGTTGACGGCATCGATAACAATCACGCCGTTGTTCGCTCACAACAGTATCTGGAGAACAAAGGGTATACTGTTAATCTCAGCGTCCCTGGCGAGATATTTCCCAGTGCATTCTTCGAAGACAACGAACCCATTCCTGAAGAAATTATCGCTGTGCCTGATAATATGTGCGACGGCTGTCGTTACGGTGTGCAATGCCTTCCCAAGGGGACGCGTGCTGACAGCCAGTATTGCGCGTTCGATGGTGAGATGGTGCGCCAGCGAGCGACCGGCGAGTCTTGCGTCTACAAGTATGAGTGCTGGAGCAATGATTGCCGAGGCACCTGCTACGATGAAGCTGCGCCGCACATTCCAGAGAGTAAAGACTACGTTATTGACCGTGGGCCTAACGATCCACTCCAACAGAAGCAAGGCCTCTTCAAGCGCTTCTTTGGTTGGTTGAAGGGGTTGTTCTCATGAGCCACGAGATAGAGCACGAACGAACATTCCTGGCGAAGGAGTTGCCGGCTGGTCTTGAGAAATGCGAGCATAAGGAGATAGCTGACATTTTCCTGCCTACGGATAGCAAACACCCGGTTCTCAGAATCAGGAAGAAAGGTGACAAGTACGAAATCACAAAGAAGTATCCTGTGGATGAGGGGGATAAGAGCATCCAGCATGAGTTCACCACTCCGTTGACAAAAGAGGAGTATGATGAACTCGCAGCAGGTGTCAAAGGAAAGCG
>JAAOYD010000001.1 GCA_018221165.1 Candidatus Woesearchaeota archaeon
GCCTGGTATGAGAAGTTCCGCTGGTGCATCTCCAGCGATGGCATTCTCCTCGCTGGTGGCCGCGATGCGAGCACGAACGAGATGCTCATCAAGAAGCATGCTGAGAAGAATGATGTCGTGTTCCACACTGACATGGCTGGATCGCCATTTGTCATCATCAAAGCAGAAGGGAAGGATGTGCCAAAGGCCACGATGGAGGAAGCTGCCCAGTTCTGCGCTACATTTAGTCGTGCCTGGCGGAACGGAATGAGCAGCCTTGAGGTCTTCCACGTCGCTCCAGACCAAGTGACCAAGGAACCAAATCCTGGCGAGTACTTGCCAAAGGGCGCATTCATGATTCGTGGCAAGACAACCTATCACAAACCGCTCATCAAGGTAGCTGTGGGCGTGGATAAGGACGGTAGAGTCATGAGCGGTCCACCAACAGCAGTAGAGAAGCACTGCGAGCACGCTGTCGAGGTTCTCCAAGGACGCGACAAGACAAGTGACGTGGCAAAGACGCTGCAGAAGCAACTGGGTGGTGAATTAGACGAGTTTGTAGCCGCTCTGCCAGCTGGTGGGTGCAAGCTCAAAAAGTGAACCTTTATAAACGGCCTTCAGGGCGCTGTTCTCATGGTAACAAATCCTGAGTGTTCTACATGCAAGATAGAGATGAGTAAAGTTGGCCATCTTGACAGCGGAAACGCCAAATACGTGACCTTTCGCTGCCCTACCTGCCATACTGAGCGGAGCATTTGCACCGGTCTGGACATCTAAAGCTTTATAAAGGATATTGGCCGTAGAGCCAGTATGGACCTGAATCGGCTGAATCAGCAAGTGAATGAAGCGCTGAACCGCTGGTGGGCCGCCACAGTGGCCTATTTCTCCGATTTGAATCAAATGGAGCAGTATGGCTGGGGTGCATTCGGCTTCGGCTTCGTTCTCTTCATCGTTGGCTTGTTTGTACTCTGAGTCTCTTTATAAATACTATATAAATAACCTTATTTTTGTATAACTCATTTATAAATGAATATTTAAAAAAAGTAAGGCTTAAATATATGGTTTACAAACCCCATTTCAGTCAGGGGGTGTATGAGATAGGACAGCAAGAGGTCTACGATTTTCTCACGCAGCACAAGGGCGAGTGGTTCACGAGTCGAGACATTAGCGAGCAGCTGAATGTCTCAATCGGCTCGGTGACGATGAGCCTCAAGAAACTGCGCAAGACAAATCTCATCAAGTACCGCAACACTGGTGTGCGGAACACCTTCATCTATACTGTCGAGCCTGAGGGTGTCACTATTGCCCCTCCTGAAGGCATTGCCGAGATTGAGGAGATTCCTGAGGAGAAACCGAAACCTGCTCCAAAGGTGGAAAAGATTATTCCGAAGGTAGTGGAGCGTCGTGAACGGGTCCCTATTGTCGTGCGTCGCGAGAAGCCGAAGAAGAAGGCCAAGAAGAAAGTGACGAAGAAGAAACCCGCAAAGAAGAAGAAAGCTAAGAAGAAAGTAGCTAAGCGGAAGCCAGTAAAGAAGAAAACTGCTAAGAAGAAAGTCACCAAGCGAAAACCGGCTAAGAAAAAGGTTGCAAAGCGTAAACCGGTAAAGAGAAAGACCAAGAAGAAAGTCGGCAAGCGAAAACCTGCAAAAAGGAAGACAAAGAAGAAGGTCACCAAGCGGAAACCGGTCAAGAAGAAATCTGCCAAGAAGAAGGTTACCAGGCGCAAGACCAAGAAGAAAGTCACCAAGCGAAAACCTGCGAAGAGAAAGGCAACCAAACGAAAGCCAACCAAGAAGAAGGTTGCGAAGAGAAAACCGGCAAAGAAGAAAGTAACCAAACGCAAGCCAGCCAAGAAGAAAACCACCAAGAAAAAACCGGCCAAACGAAAACCAGCGAAGAAAAAGCCTGCAAAGAAGACCACAAAGCGCAAGCCAGCCAGGAAACCCGTGAAAAGGAAGCCGAAGAGCCTTATGCGCCGTTTTCTCCGACGGTAACTTTTATATATCCTTTCTCAGATTCTCATCAGGATGACTAAGATTAAGATTAGTTTCCCTGACGGAAACAGTAAGGAATACGAGCAAGGCGTTACTCCGTTGGACGTCGCGAAAAGCATCAGTGAAGGGCTCGCGAGAGCCGTTATCGCCGCCAAGGTAGACGACCAGGTTGTTGACCTCACGCAACCCATCACCAAAAATACGACAATCACACTCCTCAAGCCCGAAAACGAAGAAGGTCTCTATGTACTCCGGCACAGCTGCGCTCACCTCTTAGCCCACGCTGTCAAACGCCTCTACCCAAAGGCAAAACCGACTATTGGTCCTCCTATCGAGCACGGCTTCTACTACGATTTCGACGATCTCCCTATCACAAACGAGGATCTCCCAAAGATTGAAGCTGAGATGAAGAAAATTATCAAAGAGAACATCCCAGCAGAACGCCTCGAACACAAGACCAAGAAGGACGCACTCGACACCTACAAAGCCAATAAGTACAAGATTGAGATGATTAACGAGCTCGGCGAGGGCGCATCAAGCTATAAACACAAGGATTTTCATGATCTCTGTCGTGGACCCCACGTACTCAGCAGCAAGGTTTTCGAGAAAGTTGGCTTCAAGCTGGACAAGTTGGCAGGTGCCTATTGGCGCGGCGACGAGAAGAACAAGATGCTCACGCGCATCTATGGCTTCTGCTTCGCGACAAAGAAAGAACTCGAGGCCTTCCTCACTCTCAGAGAAGAAGCAGCCAAGCGAGACCATCGCAAGCTCGGCCAGCAATTAGAGCTCTTCAGCATGCACGACGAAGCGCCAGGTATGCCATTCTTCCATGACAACGGCTACTTCATATTCATGACACTCAAGGAGTTCATGAGCGACGAGATGCGCAAGCTCAACTATGGCCTCGTACGGACACCGCTCATCCTGAACAAGCAGCTCTGGCTCCAGAGCGGACATTGGGATCATTACAAGGAGAACATGTATTTCACCAAGATTGACCAGAACGAAGTGGCTGTGAAGCCAATGAATTGTCCAGGACACATCCTCATGTACAAGACGAAGCGCCACTCATACCGTGAATTGCCCATGAAGATGGGTGAATTCGGCATTGTCCACCGCCACGAGCTTTCCGGTGTCCTCAGCGGCCTTTTCAGGGTGCGCTGCTTCACACAGGACGACGCCCATGTGTTCTGCACAAACGAGCAGATTAAGGATTCCATCAAAGAGCTCATTGACCTCACTGCGCGTGTGTACGACGCCTTCGGCTTTGAGTATCGCGTCGAGCTCTCCACCAGACCAGATAAGGCTATGGGTGACCCAAAGGTGTGGGAGCTCGCTGAAGCAAGCCTTGGCGAAGCCTTGAAGGAAGAAGGCATCAATTTCCAGGTCAACGAGGGCGATGGAGCGTTCTATGGCCCGAAGATTGACTTCCATGTGAAGGATGCTCTCGGTCGCTCCTGGCAGTGCGGCACGATTCAACTAGATTTCAGCATGCCAGAAAAATTCGACCTCACCTACGAGGGCGCTGACAGCAAGAAGCACCGCCCAGTTATGATTCACCGCGCTATCTATGGCTCACTCGAGCGCTTCATCGGCATCCTCATCGAGCATTACGCTGGCAAGTTCCCACTGTGGATTAGCCCGCGACAGGTGCGTGTGGTACCCATCTCAGACCGTCACGCCAAGTACGCTGAAGATATCGCCGCAGAGATGCGCGAAGCTGGCTTACGAGTCGAAGTGGACGCACGCGCTGAAACCGTAAACAAGAAGGTGCGGGATGCACAGCTCGGCCAGGTCAACTACATCCTCGTCGTCGGTGACAAGGAACTCGCTGAAGGCACAGTGAACGTGCGCACGCGCGACAACAAAGTACACGGCGCGAAGAAGCATGTTGAACTGACAAAAGAACTTCTGAAGGAAATCGCTGAACGAAAGTAGAGCGCAGGCCCTATTCAGAAAAAAGTATGAGTGCCTTTATTCAGGCTCGTATTCTTCCTCTTCATCGAAATCGTCTGTGGCGCGGCTGCGGCGTTTCTTGGCACGTTTAGCGAAGGCGGCTTCGTAGGCCTCATCATTTGACTCCTCTTCTTCCTTCTCCGCTTGGTCGTAGCCCTCCATGAAGGCTTGTTCTTCGGCGCTAATCTCACCGTCCTCCATGAGCTTCTCACGCGCAGCATCACTATAAACGTTCTGCTCAGAGGATCTCGGGTCGTCTGACATGTACTCACTTCGGAAGAGGGGGGTTTAAAAATGTTATGGAGAATAACATTCTTTGAGTCCTAGAGCGAAAGCTGCAATCCCTGAGACATTTTGCTTCATAAGAAGCGTCTTGCTTACATGTGGCTGCTCATACACAGTCTGATTCTTCAAAGGCACATCATCAAAGCTATCAAAAGAAAGAAGATAGGCTTGTGCTGCTGGATATCCAGTGACTGCTTGACGAAGACTTACAAGTGTTCCATTAACATCTAAGTCAGGACAATTCCTTACTGTCTGATGTAGTGCAAGGATGGCAAGTGCTTCCCCTGTATTTGCGATTCTGAATTCATAAGGTTTTTCACGTGCAGATATCTCGTTGATTTCTTTGTCTTCACCAACATCATTCATTATGTCAAGCACAGTATCAACTCGAGGATCTTCAATGTATTGTCGAGCGAGTTGTGTGAGTGCTCCATAATTCACAGGCATTCCTGTTTCGGTAACTGTTTGTACATCAGAGGTAGTCACCAGGCCTAAAGCTTGACTGGTGTGTTTCAGTGAAGCCATATTTTCAAGAAGTGTGAGATAAGGTCTGGCTTTCTTACTTCCGTCCTTGACATCAATTCCGTCAGGGTTATTCAGGAAGAGATGTTCCGCTGCATCAAATGAGTTAAGAACATTCGTTGTGAGGTTTTGAAGATTATTGATAAAAGCACCATAATGTTCTGAAGGAAGTTCTACATTGAAAAGATTAAGTGTATAACCTGCACCAATGTTGGCAGTTTCAGTGTTGTGAGCAGATCTATAAGGTTTAGATCCTGGTACACTAACACCATTTTCATTCGGAATTCTTGCTTGAAGTTCAACATTCTTTTTTCGTTGTGCAAGAATCTCTTCGGCAAGAACAAGACGTGTATCTGTTTGTCGAATGTATTTTGCCATAAGGTTCTCTTGCTGTTCAGTGAGGCTGTTTCTGCTGATGACAAGAACAGCACCTACAGGAAGCGGACTTCCTAAGAGAATGGGTTGAGCAGTAATGTAGTGTGTTTCTAGATCTGTTTCAATACTACCAGGTGAGAATGTATTCAGAGCATCTGTACGCGCCCGTTGTAAGGCCATATCTTTTGCTTGACTTGCAGATGGTGGAAGTGCGTCGCTCGCTACACTGGCAATTCCAGCGTAATCTACTCCAAGAAGGCGAGTGAGGATGCGTGAAGAGAAAGCTCGAGCAGTAGCAATATTCACCCCAGTAAACGTGATGAGTTGGTTTGTGATTTCATTATCCCAAACAGCATCTGTGGCATCGTGTGCAGCGTCCAAGGCAGCTATATCTCCTTTAGAAAGCCCCTTCTGGCTTGTACGTGCCTCATCCCATAGCCGCTCAACTTCATGTTCAATATTACCGTTGTGCATTAAATATCACTCCGTTCTAGTAGTGAAAATAGGGAAACCTTTATAAATGTTACGCTGTTGACCAGTGTCATGACAGACTATAAAGGCTCAGATATGCGCTTCACAGTCAGGAGTACGCCTCAGAAGGATACACCTCGGAAGCCACCTACTAGCTATCTAATGCAGGGTAATGAAAGACTAAAACCGCCCCTACCACCACCCACAACGGAGCCTTCACAAGGTGTCGATGAGCTAATTGACATCATCGAGATGGTCGAAGCGGACGAGACTGCTACGCCACCCCCTCTGAAAGAGAGTAGGTCTATCGCAAGTTCAGATGAACGTCTTGGCGTCACCGAGTATCAAGGGATGGCTCTTGTCGGGAAGCGCGGTTTCGAGACCTTTGATGGCAAATCCTACGGCGCTGACCAGAGACTCTCTGATGATGAGTTTCAAGTTATGGACTTTGCTCTTTCCCAGAATTTCGGCATTGACTCACCATTCACCCCAGAAGTCTTGCGCGGCATCGCCGGCAACGACGCTTATATCACCACTCCCAATACTATCGAAGAGTTCACGAAGAATCATCCTGGCCTCAGCATCGCGCTCGATTCAGAATACGACCGAATTGGCCGTTTCACGCGCTATGTGCAAAGCCTCGAGAAACCGAGTGACTCTATCACCTTGGGCGAGACGACTATGTTGCTTCGTCTCACCGGTACAAATCACTTCATTCTCCCAGCAGATATTAGCGACAGGGTCATCAAGGTTTATTACGACAAGAAAGTCGAAGAGGTCGACCCCTCACCTTGTCCCATCTCACTCAGTTCTCAACGTGGAGAAGCACAGCTCTGGAAGGATGTCCGTACCGCGTTCAAGACTGGCGGGACGTGCAGACCTGCTGAAGTTGAGAGTATCAGGAAGCTCCTCGCAGCGGAGTTCACCGATGTGCCAACCGATGTTAGCATCGAACATTACCTCGTCGGCGTGTACGCACGCGCACTCTATCGCGAAGCTGTCTATGATGTTCTCAATGCCCAATTCGGAGATGGCTTGATTGAGATACTCCCTGAAGATGTTAGTAAGGAAGTCGCTGAGAAGATTGGAGAGAGCGCTGGGTATCGCTTGCTCAAACTGTACAGCGACGACCAAGTAAAACGGGATAATGCTACTACTCTACCACACGGATCCATAATCCCTTTCCAAGAACAGATTGAAAAGGATGTTGAAGGGTCAAAGAACGTTATCCTTGACTACGTCGTCGAGCAGATTAGTGTAATAACTGCAGCGATGAGACATGCGAACGGCATCCGCGCCGGTCGACTCGATATCGAGCCCGAGTGGAGCCATTATAAGGATTCACGCCTTGAAGCCCAAATCGCATTTCGCGCCGAGAATCGAGGCCTAAAATATTCACAAGTAGAGTCGAGCGTCATCACTCAGAGCTAATTACCATCTTCAAGAACTTAATTATTCCATTTCCTCACATTTTAGTAATTGTGACCAATGTGCGCTCAAATGTTTTTATTTACTAATGAAGACAAGAGAAAAGCTTATATGTGGTGCATACCAATATACAAGTAGCGGGTGGTAGTGATGGACGCAGAGACTGAGTGGCGACTAGAGAAAGCAGCGGAACGCGCAAAGGAAGAAGAATATGATCAGCTGCGCGAAGAAAAAACAACAAACGCTCTTGCAATAAATAATATTCTTGGTCCGTTAGTAAGTTCTTGGCATCCGACACAGCTAAAATTTGATCAGGAAGAAGAAGTCGAAGCACGTGAACTCGCTGAGAGTGCCATTGATAGAATTCTCACAATCAGGACGGCATTGGATTGCTTAGATGGGCGAATTGGCGAGCATGAAAACGAAGGCCCAGTCAGAATTGTACAACGTTTGGATATTGTGGAATTCTTTCGGGGTGTCGGGCATTTCATGTTTCCTGACATGGAAGTTATCAAAAAAGCCTATAAAACACTCTCGAATGCACAGATAGTGAATTGTGATATCCCTATGATGCCACAACTCAATCCGGAGAATAGATATGAACTTCGGGAACAGTTGGAGATGTTAGAACATGAATACCTTGGTATTCTCTTAGGTGAGGTGGATATGGCTATGTATGCTGGAGTGAAAAGACCAGCCCTCACATCCTCTATTGTGGTTGTACAGGATAACGGCAATGCAGAACTTGGCGTGCGAGCAAAACAAAGATTTAGGTTCAGGCCTATGCACTTCTCTGCAGATATCTGGGATTCTGAAGCAGTTCAGGAATATGCTTTAGAGAAAGGAAGGGATGTGCTTGCTGCGAAGAACGTATCTCCATATCTCTCAAACGAAAGTGTTCGGAAGAGTATCGTTGGTTGCTACGAACAGGTTGCTAAGGGAAGAACTATAACCCGAGATTCTTGATAATCAGTTCTTTGTCGAACTTCTTCAGGTCGCCGTAGGCTTGTCCAACGCCGAGATAGATAATGGGTTTGCCGGTAACGTAACTGACTGACAACGCAGCGCCACCTTTCTCGTCAACGTCAGCCTTGCTAAGGATGACTGCATCGATACCGACAACCTTATCGAACTCTTTTGCTTGTTCGATGCAGTCGTTGCCGGTAATGGATTCGCCAATGAATATCTTAAGGTCAGGCTTCGCAACACGCACAACTTTTTCCAGTTCAGCCATGAGGTTCGTGTTTGAATGCAATCTGCCAGCAGTATCAATCATGACAATGTCGAGCTGTTTCGCTTTCGCGTGCTCAATCGCATCGTAGGCCACCGCTGCCGGGTCTGCACCATAGCCTTGGCTAATCATTTTGATGCCGAGCTTGTCTGCGTGTTCTTTCAATTGGTCAATCGCTGCTGCACGGAAGGTGTCAGAAGCTGCGATAACAACACCTAGTCCTTCTTCATTGAAGAGGTTGGCAATCTTCGCGAGCGTCGTAGTCTTACCTGAGCCGTTGACGCCGATGAAGGTGATGACATAGGGTCGCTTGTTGGCTTTATTGATTTTCTTGACCAGGTCGAAACCAGGAATGCTAAGGATGTCCTCAACGCTATTCTTGAGGCTGACGAGAATCATATCTTCAATACCCAAGCGAGAGACCTTACCAGTGGTGAGGTCCTGCTTCAGGTCTTCCTTAATCTTCTCGATGACTTCTAAAGCAACATTGTTCTCGAGCAGCACCACTTCAAGATCCCAGAACATCTCTTCGAACTTCTCCTCGCTGAGCGTCTTCTTGGTGAAGCTCTCTTTGAATTTCTTGAAGAGTCCGCGCTTTGGTTGCGGTTCCTCTTCGACAGGTTTTTCAGGAACTTCTTCAGGAGTTTCTTCTGTTGCAGGTTCTTCTTCGAGATCTTCACTGGGTGGTTCTTCTACAACAGGCTCGGGAGTTGGTTCTTCAGGAGTGGGTTCTGGTTCTTTTTCAGGAGCGGGCTCTTCTTTCTTCGTGAAGATCTTTTTGAGGAAGCCTTTCTTCTCAGGAACAGGCTCTGGTTCTTCCTTCGGTTTCTCGAGAATAGGTTCTGTTACTGGTTTGGGTTTCTCTTTCTTTTCTTCAGGTTCTTTCCTAATTTCTATCTTGAGAAGTTTTTCCTTTTTAGGTTTGACTTTGGGAGTAGGTTCTGGTTTCTTTTCTTTCTTTACGGGTTTTTCCTTTTTCGGCGGCGCTTTCGCTTCTTTCTCGTGCTGCTCTTTCTCTTCAGAAGTTTCAGGAATCTCAGTAACTTTCTTATCTTTCGCAAGCAGTTTCTTCTCTTCTACTTTCGCTTTCTCGATAACTTCTTTGTCTTCGACTTTCTCCTCGACGATTTCTTCTTTGGCCTTCTTAGTGAACTTGCCGACAGCTTCCTTCAGTTTCTTCTTGAGGAATCCGAACATCTATTTCGCCTCTTCCGCCTCGATGGTCGCTTCAATCTCCTTGAGCCGTGTCATGACCTTGTGGTTATCCGCTTCAGCA
>JAAOYD010000044.1 GCA_018221165.1 Candidatus Woesearchaeota archaeon
GATTGTCCAAGCACTCAGCACTGTACGACAGGACAGAACTGCGCTTTTGACATTCTTCCTGGCTACAATTGTTACGATATCGGCTATGGTGGCGGCGCGCAGGACGAGGTCTGCGGTAATGGTACCGACAGCTACTGCGTCAATGATTCCTCCTATAGCTTCACCGGCTGGTACTGTACGGCAGACACTGATGACTGCGTCTACAACGACGGTGGCAACAGTTACGACTTGAATGAAGTTCTCTGCATCGGTGGCACGAATGACTATCGACAGTGCAGCGCGAGCAACCTCTGGAGTTCAATCTTTGACTGCGCGGAACAATACGACCCGTTCAATCAGTCAGCGACGACGCACGCAGGAGAATACTGTGCCTACTACGCTGCCGACCAGACTTGTTCGGATGGTGCGAGCGGCGGCTGCGTCGGTAGTTCTACAGCGTGCAGTGGTCATATCTACAATCAGACAACACAGAGTTGTGGTGTGTTCCTCAAGGATTGTGATGTTGGCTGTGGTGTATCTTGTGACTCAACAAACAGCACAACACCAGGAATAGTATCGGGAACATGTTATTATGACAAGAGCTGCAGTAACGCGTGCGGTTGGAGCGAGGACACTGAACTGGCACCGTTATTCTGTATCGATGATTACAATGGCGGTTCGTGTTCCTATACATCCAGGGTTGACCCCTCTACCAGCGAGACTTGCTACTGGGACCCTACCTGCTTGAATGGTGTAGGAGCGAACCAGACGCAAGGAAGCGCGGACAATCTGCGGGTGAACTATTGCGACTACTGCAACGCGAGCGGCAACCAGACAGGTGATTATTCACCGGCTCCTACCGCTCCTTGCTCATCCGGTTGCGCGGACACCGGCACTATCTATTATGATAGTGGTTCTACGTATCTCGACCGCAGCGACGACTGTAACAGCGGAACAACGACCATCCTGACTGATACGCTCGTCAGCGGTGACATCTGGAATGGCTCCTCGCCGGCCTATTGCGACGACACAGAATGCGACGCTGACTGCGGCACCAAGGACGGCGCTTGTGGTGGGGGCGTCTGTATCTGTACAGACAACGACGACCCTTCTATTACTATCATCAACCCCGCCGCTGACTGGTACAACACGCCGAGCATCCTGTTCCAGTACAATGTCACCGACCCAAGCAGTGGCATAGAGAACTGCAGCCTCCTTATCAACGGTTCCGTCGACCAGACGAACAGCTCAATCAATGAATCACTGCCTGTCCAGAACTTCACACGGACCTTTACGAACGGGAGCTACAACTGGGCGATTCGCTGCTATGATAATAGTACGAGCAACAACATGAACGAATCAGTCGCTAGATTCTTGGGAATCGATACGACCGATCCGAGCGTCAGCGCCCCGAACCACAACGGCACGACATTCAAGATAGGCTCGCGGATATGTCTCAACGCGACAGCGAGCGATACAGTTAGTGGACTTGATAGAGTCTATGCCCTAATCTCAATAACAGGGGTTGGCACGGAAGAAGCCGATATGTCTGACAATCAAACGACATCCTGCGATCAGACGAACGATGACGGTGTGTGGAGCGTCGAGTACCTCATCAAGTACAGCGGTGATTACAATTTCACCACAGCATTCGCTGTCGACAAGGCAGGGAATACAGACAACACTTCTGCCGGTCTCTTCTGGAATGTGACTGAAGGGGGGAACATGAATGCGACGATGAAAGCGCCAACCGTGGACATCGAGATTAACGAGTCCGAGAACAACTACCAATTCAACCAGACCTGCAACGTGACGTGCATGGAGGGTTTTGTCGATTGTTCCGGTGTCGAACTCCAAGTGCAGTACAATGATGGTATTGAATGGAAGCAGGTGACGAATACGACGAGCGACCTTTCAGTAGATATTAACTCCTATGATTGCGGTGACCTCTCAGCCATCCAGGCACCGTGGTGGAACACTTCGTTTAGTAAGCGTCACCAGATGCGCGTCAATACAATCAGCGCGATTGCTGCAGACCATGTCATCAGAGTGGACTTCGACACGACGGGCACAAACTTCCGCGACGACGCGAAAGACCTCCGCATTATCTATTGGAACGGCACGCACAACAATGAAGTCGACCGCCAGGTGTTCCGCCCTAACGAGACTGATAGCTCCATCTGGTTCAGCGCAGGACAAGCGCTTGGTGTGAACTCGAGCAACTACAACTACTACCTCTACTTCGGCGATGAGAACTCTACTAATCCGAAAGACAACCAGTCGAACATTTGGCTCTTCTATGATGACTTCAGCGACGGGACCTACACTGATGATTGGGGGTATGTGGGAGGCTCCGCTTCAGTCAGTATGTCAACAACTACTAATCCTTGGTCTGGACAGAATGATACGCTGCAAGTAGGAAGCTGTGACACTTCATACATCAAAGTCTTGACGAGCTCCTTGTCAGCCGTCAGGGACATGACCTCGCGTATCCTGTGGCTGGACAATCCAGGTAGCACGTGTGGTGGTACGTCTCCTGACGCTGATGGTGTTGTCGGTCTGCACGGCAGTGCCACTACGGGTTATGATGGCATCCTCGTAGAACGCGACACTGACACGGGCTTCCACTATGACACTGGCGCTACCGGTTCGCTTACCGGTTCACAATACTATTCCCCTTTCGAAGTCTGGCAGTGGAGCGAAGCGCGCGCCTATGGCACAACCGCTTCCGGTTACGGTGCTCGTTACTGGTTGTTGAATGAGAGTGAGCCAACCACGTATCCGCTCCAAGCGACCGCAGTGACTGCGACATCTGCTGGGCAACCGTTCATCAGGGTCGCTTCGGGTACAGCCTTGGTCGCGGTAGTGATGATTCGGCCATCGGTAGAGTTCGAGCCGTACACGCAGATTAAAGGTGCTGATTCATCGAGTGTGCCGGAGAACACAACCTGCCAATACACCTTCACTGTCACAAGCGGTCCTGAATCAGGAAATAACACCTGGCCTGTGCGATGCGAAGCGACGAGCACGAACAGCGAGTTCGTGTATTCCAGTGATATCAACGTGACGGTCAATGACCACCCCGTCGCTGCCTTCACTTGGCCATCCGATTCGAGCTGGCTCGCTGGGACGGTCAACATCAACGCTTCCGCGAGCTACGACAGTGACGGAACACTCTCAACCTACGTATTCGAATACGATAACAACACAGGGTTTAGTTCACCAAGTACCATCTGCAGCACTGTACAGAGCAATTGCACATGGGACACGACAACGCAGTCTGAGTGCTTGAACAACACGTTGTCTTGTTACCTCCGCGTCACAGTCACTGACGATAATGGTCTTACCAACAGTACCTATATAACAGTAGGATTTGATACACAGGGACCGACAGTTGTGTTGGACTTGCCGCGTAACAACGAGAACATCACCCTTGACCTCTTCACAGCAAACGCGACTGCCATTGATGGTGAGAGTGGACTCGACACAATCATGTTTGAGTATCGCGAGAATAGTAGTGTTTCCTGGAAGCGCCTGTGCAACGAGACGAGCAGCCCCTCGTCCTGTCTCTGGAATCTCACACTTCTTGCAGACCGGAACACATACGAATTCCGCGCTTTCGCGAACGACTCGACAGGGAACATCGGGAATTACGATGTGCACACTGGTATCACGCTCGACCGTCTCGGTCCGAACATCACGTTGCTTTCACCTCCTGACACTGGCTATGTCGGGGACTCAACAGTCCTCTTTACGTATAATGTCACTGACGCCACATCAGGCATCGCGAGCTGCAGCCTCTATATTGATGACGAGCTCAACCAGACGAACAACTCGATTGATGAAGGCAAAGCGAACACCTTCACGCTCACGCTCTCCGACGGCTCGTACGATTGGTACGTGAGCTGTACTGATAACCATAGCAACGTGAACACAAGCGCTACATGGAGCGTCACGGTCGATACGCAAGGTCCCCTCACTGTCCTGATGAGTCCGACGAATGGCGAGAGTATCTCAGTAACAGCCTCCTACACTGTGAACGCGACGCTCACAGATACTGGCATCGGAAGCATCGGTGTCGCGACCTTCGAGTACAGAGAGAACGCGAGCGTCTCCTGGAAATCAGCCTGCAACGACACTGATGGAACTGCTCCCTACCAGTGCTCTTGGAGCCTTTCAGGACTGCCAGACGGCAACAGCTATCAAGTAAGGGTACGCGCGAACGACACGCTCGGCAACCTCGGCTCTTGGGACACGCACACCAGCATCACAATCGACAACAATGGACCAGTTGTCACACCGATATTTCCAACACTTGCCTATGTGGATGGCGACGGCGATGTCATCTTCCGTTACATAGTGAATGATGTCGGCACGACGGTGTCGAGTTGCCGGCTCATCATCAACGGCACAGTGAATCAAACCGACTCTGGCCCGATAACTGAAGGTATCGAAGAAACATTCTCTGTCACGAACATGACGAATGGCGCTTACTCGTGGAGCGTCAACTGCACCGATGCGTTCAGTCAGACAGGAGAATCGGCAACGCGCTTCTTCACAGTGAACATCTTGTATGTCATGAATGTCTCTGTGGCAACAAACCAGAGTGTCTATGAGGTTGGGAACGAGCTTGGTGAGCCTGCTAATATCACCTCGAATGCGTCTGATTTCTATGGCGGTCCGCTTGCAGATGTCAACGTGACAAATGACATCGTCAGAATGTTGAACACGAGTGAGCAGGTGCCAGGATGGTGGGACACGTCGTGGGCTCGACGGAAAGCGATTTATGTGAGTCAAAACTCAGGACAGGATCTAACGAATGTAGTCGTCAAAGTCATGGTAGATGGACTTGGTGGTGACATCTCAAGCTGCGTCAATGAGATTCGTGTTGTCTCTACTGACAATAGTGAAACTGCCTCAAATGTTCTCAGTGGTGATGATAGTACGTATTGTGAGATTCGCTTCCGCGCAAACGTGAGTGCGAGTGCGGATAAGGAAAACCACTACTTTGTTTACTATGATAATTCTGGAGCTTCAGATCCTGGTTATGCAGCTTTGCCTGAATATAGTTATAGCATCCTCTTCGAGGACTTTGAGGGTGTGGATTGGACACGACTCGGCTCGGGGGATGATCCTTCGACCGAATGTCTCTCTGGTTTGCATGGTGCGTTCAGCGACTGCGTCAACCTAAGTGCGAGCACTGATTACGCGACCACACCTTCAGGAGTACACATCAGTGGCAGCTACACTCTCGTCATGGATCAATTCAGTGTCTTTGCAGGGAACACGGGCATCTTTCACAGTTTCAACGCAACGGATTTGTGCGGCGGTGATACCTGTGATGATATTCGGGTGACTGGCTACGCTACTGCTTCATCAGTTGACAGTACGAGCGAATACTGTCGTGTCTGGGCGCGGAACACAACAAGCTCGACCTATACTGAGATATGGTATTGTACCGATGGACAGTCATGCGAGAGTCCGACGTCAAGTATTCCACCAACTTCCGTCAATGATTACAACTTCTTCAATAAGACTTTTGTCGGTGACCTGAGTATGGGTCTGAGTGAGAACATGGCAGTGCATATTGGTGGCAACCTCCCTGGACCTGGTGATGAGTGTTACTACGAGGACATTAACATCACTGCGACACGCGACACGGCACCGAACATCACAACCACGAGCGTTGGGACAGTACAGGAATGGGTTGCACGCGAGACAAACGTCACTGATGGTTTGGGTCTCTGGAATTACATCTACACTACCTTCAGTGTTGCAACTGGCAACTACAGTACGGTCTCACTCGGAGAGAAGACCTTGTACACGCCCACACACGATTTCTCTTTCTTCGAGATTATTGATGATGTGACACCACCCATTGTTACTCTTTTCACTCCTGAAGATAATGCTGAAGCAAACAGTAGTGTTACATTCACCTACTTCGTGAATGATGTACTAAGCACGGTCGAGAACTGCACGCTCTATATTGATGGAACAGTCGATGCTGTTGACACGGAGATTGAGGAAGGCCCGGTCAACTTCTTCTTCCCGCGCATCCCCTCGGGCGGTCCCCACAATTGGACGGTCTGCTGTGCGGATTATTACGGCAATCGCGGC
Organism: Candidatus Woesearchaeota archaeon; assembly: GCA_018221165.1. Lineage (GTDB taxonomy): Archaea > Nanobdellota > Nanobdellia > Woesearchaeales > UBA525 > UBA153. The sequence continues at coordinate 6,097 of JAAOYD010000044.1, forward strand.
TGCGACGACAACCGGACGGTCATCATTATCCCACCTGACCTTATGACTAATGCAGGGAATATCACTGTGAGTCCAACAGGTCCCTATCTTGAGCAGCAGAATGTGACTATCAATGTCACTGTGTGGAATATCGGCGGTAGTGATACCGCACAGAACTTTACTGTGCAACTCTGGGACGGCGACCCTGATGCGGGCGGCACGCAGATTGGCAACAACTTCAGTGTGAACCTTACTGACACATTTGGTGACCATGGTAATGCGAACTTCTCTTGGAGCTGGCTGATTGCGAGTCCTGGTCCGAACACATTGTATGTCGTCATCGATCCTCCGCTCTCATCTAATGGGAGTATACTAGAAATTCTTGAGACGAACAACAAAGTCGGTTTCAACATCACAACTCCTGCTTACATGACGCTCTATGGGAACGTCACCACCACTTTACTGCTCGATATAGGAGGTGATAATACGTCGTTCATCAACTTCAGCGGCGAGACCAGCAACACAGGTCTCGTCTTCTTTACCGATGGCGACGCGTCAATTGATTTCGGTTCATTGCAGGCGCTTGGCAGGAACACTACCAATGAGAGTGCTGTGGCCGACTTCACCGAAGTCGACAGCCTTCTCAATATGTCGGGCTTCGCTGATTCCGTGAACATGATATGGGCGCAGGGAAACGACACGCCATCCATGACGCGTTCGGTGACAGTGAGTAAACGCCAGATTGATTTGGTGCCAATCATCAACAGCTCTGCTTCAGGAGCGTTTGTCACAGGTATCCTCTGGGACTCATCCAGTGATGGTGGTGGAGGAGAGTATGACGCGACCGACGAAGAGCCAATTGTCTTCGTCACTGCACTGAACGAGAGTCAAGCAGGCGATTATGGAATCTATGATTATCAGAGCAAAGTACCGGTGTTGCTGCGTGATTATGCGGGCAGCGGTGGCTCGACCATATACGTGTATTATGAGTTAACCTAGCGACAATAAGGTTTATAAATAATCAGTGTCCGAAGAAGAGGAAAGAGGTGGGTTGTGGTCTTCAAGACAATAGCTGAGAACGTGCAGAGCTTCTTCCAGAAGGAGGAGGATCTCGAGCAGGAGCCGAAGAAGGTACCTGATGCAGCTATTGAGTTATATGAGAAGCCGATTGCCAAGGAACATGGTATTGTTGCGCATCACCTCCCGAAGCAAGCTCCGGAGCAGAGACATGAACCCATTCCTGCGGTGCGGCCGAAGCTTCCCTTCTCGTCTGAGCAGCTGAAAGAACAACTTACTCAGTCGGTTTCAGAGCCTACTGGACAGCTTTCTTCTGTTCAACCAGAACCTGAAATTACCTCTGAAGAAGATATTTCGTCAGCAATCGCAGAATTCGAAGAGGCGATTAATGAAGTACCTGGAGAGGATGGTTCGACTGCTCCGATTTCTGAGACTGTTCAACAGTCGTTGCAGCGTGGTGAAGGGTATTTTGACCAGCTTGCTGAGCGATTGCGTGAGCAAGGTTATGATCAATTGGCGTTGCAAGGCGCGCTCGATGCAATGAAGGCACATCATGAGCAACGTGCTGCAGTGGCAGAGCAGCGTTCCCAGAATGAAGCGCTCGAACAGGAGCTTACACGGAAGCTTACTGAACTCCAAAGTTTGGAGCATGAGTGGGCGACAAAACGCGATAACGTGAGTGCTGCCCAGAACCGCATGGCAGAACTTGAAGGAGCAATTGTTGCGAAGACAGGGGACCTCAAGGAGATAGTCGCCTCGAGACAGGAAGTCGCTTCGGATGTTGTGGCGCCAATTACTCAAGAATTCACCCCGGAACCCGCGCTTCAGCAACGAGCACATCTTGTTCCTCAACCAGTTTATCCAGTGAAGAAAAAAACGCTCGCGCCGTTCATCCTCATGGATGGTACTGAATTGACATCCTTACCTAAACTGTGCGAAGCACTGCTAAATATGAGTGACGCTACTTTCTATCATCACGTAACGCCAGAACGGAACGATTTCTCAACTTGGATTCGCGATTCGTTAGGTGATGAGGTCTTGGCGGCTCGGGTCATGCATTCACCATCAAAGTATGAAATGGCAAAACTTCTTCATTGAGTGTCATCGCTGCCATTTTTTTCCTCAACGCACTATTTCACTATTTTCTTAATTAGTTTTTTCTCTGGTTGCTGGTCAAGGAAAGGCTCTGCTTGGTGTTTATGACTTCCCCACGAAGAGTATATAAATAACACCGGAAGATTTATATAAGAGTATACAGATTTGTATACCCAGATACATCGGCTAAGGTCGAGAGTATCGTTGCGACAAAGGTGATCGCCGCTGCACAGCGGCGAACGGTAACATACGGTGGAAGTGACACCTGCTTCGGCAGTTGATGCTTCTATAGGGAGAGCTGTAACGCTCGGCTATTAGCCAGTCCACTCTTCCTAAACTCAAAGTACACCAATAAAAACAGCAGGTGATACATATGAAGGCCCCCCGAAACACAGTATTAATTCTCGCTGCTCTCGTAGCGACTCTGGTGCTTGCAAGCATCGGCGTCTTCGCTGAAGGCGAACCGACAGCGCCCCTCCACTTTACCCGTGGAGCGAGCAGTACGTTTGACTGGACTAACTTTGGTAACGTACAAACCGACGCGATAGCAGGTAATATCACCTGGCTAACCCTCACTGGTATCTCTCAAACGAGGTACTGGCAGGGCTTCTATGGTAACGTGACAGGTTGGATCACATTGGATGATGCCAACAACTTCACGTTCTACAATTGGTCCGCGGCTGAACCGAGAGGATATGTCTATGCCTCGCTCGTCAGTCACGGTGACCCTGATTGGTTGAGCGTCCAGTGTTTCCAGCACGCAGACAACGCCTCCGCGTTCCAGACGTTCTACAACATCACACAGGATGCCTATGACAACGTGACCGAGACCTATAATCGTACTGACCATCCTGACTGGTACATCGTGAGTAATACTTTTTCCTCGGGAAGTTGTCCGACCACCTATATCTGGCGGGACGACGACTACCAGAGCCAGGACTTCGTCAACGCGTTGTTCTGGGACACGACTGGCGGTACTGATGGTTGGGTTTTCGGTACGATGCTGGAGAACAAGAATGTCAGCGACAAGACCGACATCACGTGCTACAACGGCAAGTACTGCGACTTCCAGCTGCTCGTCGCTGAAGACGGCTCAGGTACTGATACACAAGTGACACCCTACTTCATATGGGTTGACATCACTGGCTGAGCTAAACGCCTTTTCCATTCCTTAAAACCCCTTTGGCCTTCATTACTCACAAAAAACTGACGGAAAACAACCCAAAACACGGAAATCCACGGCAGCACTTGAAGAAGTGACAAGGTGAAATGATGGAGACAGGAGCATTCATACATGGAGGATTGGCGCTGGCTATCCTCGCGCTCTTGTTTATTGGTTCCGCCATCGTCTTGCCGCGCGCGGTCGCAGACCCTGCGGGTGCGACGGTCATCAACATCTCGACTGAGACGGTCGGGATTGGCAACCCGGGCAATCGTTCCGATCCAGGTGGTACCATTACAACTATTACACTCAATGCGGTCCAACAGAACCTTCGTTGGAAGGCCTACGTTGGGAATGTGAGCGGTTATCTCACCTTGGATGACTCCTCAGGGAACACCATATATGATTGGACCTTCACAACTGCGATTAATGGTCAGGTTTATGTCTCTCGATATGACAACCTCACCTTTATCGGAGCTCAATGTGCGAACCAGACAATCATCACTGCTGAGGACACATTCAACAATGTAACAATCTTCGCTGCGGGCGATACTATCAACCACACATTCAACTACACTCTCCATAAGGGCTTCACAGTGACATCCTCGACGCAGATTGCGAACGACACCTGCCCAACCACGTACACTTACATCAATGACTCATCGCAGGGCAACAATGCGAGTAACCCATTCCAGGAGACACTCCTTCAGGACCCGAATGACTATTTGATGTATGTCACACTTATTGAGGACAATGTGGCAGGATATGATCTTGCTCGCAACTTTGACTTCCAGTTGCTCGTTGCAGAGAGTGACCAGAAAGCGACACCGACGACTTATTACTTTTACACAAACCTCGTATAGGGCTGAACACCATGGAACGAACGAACAGGAAAGGACGGACAGCGGCGATGATATTCCTTATCATCCTAGCAAGCGTACTCATCTTCAACGCGCTCTTCAGCTTCAGCTATAGCGTTGGTCCAAACTACCGGAACATTTCGGTTGATACTCGAGTGAACATTACTCAATCAAAACCGGAAGTTCTCTTCGTTAATATTGAGGATCCAGTGACTCTCAACGCCGGTGGTCTCCACACAGTCTGGTGCAACGCGACTGTTCGTGACTGGAACGGTTGGGCTGACATTACGAACGTTACTGCGTTCTTCTGGGACAACGGCACTGTTGCCCAATCAGACCCGGACGACAACAATGATCACTATACAAATACTTCATGTACATCAACAGGGAACGACGGAAACTTCACTGCGTATTATACTTGCAACTTCACGCTTTGGTATTACGCGAACGCTGGTTCAAACTGGATATGCAATGTTACTGCAAAGGACGCCTACTTATTCAATGCGAGCGTCGGCCAGTCGAATTGGCTCCTGAATACGACGACCGTAAGCCAGCTCCTCGCTCTCAATATCAGCACGCAGCTCATCGACTACGGTGACATGGCCGTTGGTGATACTTCTGTTACCTCTGAGGAAGCGAATATTACAAACTACGGCAATCAAGATATCAATATCAGTGTCAAAGGTTACGGTGCAACTGACGGCGATGGCCTTGCCTTTGTGTGTAGCGTCGGAAACATTGCCGTCGGCAACGAGCGCTTCAGCTTGAATGCAACTGGCGACTACCTCGTGGACTACGATTCCTTGACATCGAACTTCCAACAAATACCTCTGTTGACCCTGCCGCAGGAAACTATCGACGGAACGCAGATAGTGAATAGCACGTACTGGAAGATTTACATCCCACCGAACCCGTTCGGAGTGTGCAACGGCACCGTTGTCTTCCAGGCAGAGGCATCCTAGATTCACGCTTAGCTACCACCTTTGTTACCACCGAGAATTTCGCTTCTTCGGAAGCGTACGTGCAACCCGGGCCTTCGGGTCCGGGCACTTTTTTTTATTTCGACTAACTTCATTCCGATTTCTTTTTTTATTTCTTAATTATTTTCTATATTGCTGTTATTTCTTAATATTTTAATAAAATCTTACATAATAGGAAGAATAACTTACATAGTAGTTCTTATTTCTTTTCTCTATCAAAATATTTATAAATAAAATCTTACAAGATAGGAATCAAGAGGGAATCACGGGCGCGAATCACATGCGTAGCAACGACGAACAGCAACGACACTCTATCTATTCCAGTGAGCACGCTCTCGTATTCCCCACAAGTTCTCAGACACTGCTAGTGAGCGACGAGCCAAGCGTCCCCCTCTCAATATTCTCAGGCCGGCTCAGCGCCCTACAAGCCCTGGTGCGCTACCTCCACGAGGTACGCGCCCATCCATTCGTCGAGATCGCAGTGCTTCTAAATAGAAGCCAGAAGACGATTTGGGCAACATACGAGAAGGCGAAGACTTCACCATTCGCCTTTGAGGAAGGCGGATTCACCATCCCTCTAGCGCGTTTCGCGTCGCGTGAGTTCGCACCCTTAGAAACACTCGTCACCTTCCTGGACGAGCTCGGCTTCAGCAACATCGACAGCGCAAGAATGCTCGACCTGGATCCGCGCACCACTTGGACAGCAAGGAAGCGCGCTGAAAAGAAGCAGGAGGTGGTTGCATGAGACGCACACTCCTCCATAACCTCTTGCTGTTGTGCTTGTTGTTTGGTCTGCTTGCCGTGCCACTCCTTGCCGAACCGCCGGGCGCGGAGATTACCTACAACTTGACAGTGACCCCAAGCGTAGCTGGTGCAGGGAGCCACACCACTGCTGGCGGCAGCTTCACCACACTCGTGCTCAATGCTACGACCCAGACGCCGCGCTGGAAGGCCTATGTTGGTAATGTCACAGGCACCTTCACGCTACGCGATGCGAATAACGCCTCAATCTACTCGTGGGGCGACGCCTTCACTGGTGGAGAGGTCTACTCCTCGAGAGCGGCTAGCCCTGGCTGGAGCACCCTTGTCTGCGGCAACGCCGCAGTGATAAGCAGCGAGGAGAACTTCCTCAATATGACTGTGGGCTCGGTGGATAATATCAGCGCCACGTTCAATGAGAGCGTGCATCGAGAGTTCTACGCCGGTACGACACAGTTCGCTGCCAGCACTTGCCCTGCCATCGCGACATATATCAACAGCCAGCCGCAGGGTAACGGTGAGAACGCCGATTTCCAAGAGGTATTGCTCAGGGATACTGGCAACAACCTCATCTGGACCGCGCTCATCGACCCAGATACACTCGGTTACGACAATACGCAGTTCGACTTCCAGATGATAGTCCCCGAGGACCAATATAGTGGTACTGGCAACACTTATTACTTCTGGCTTGAGCTGAGCTAAAACCGGCTTATTTCTATGAAATTCATCATTCCATAATTTTCTTTCCATACAGAAAAATATCTACTTCAATGTCCGTTGTAGTACTGTATTAGGGTAATAATAGAAATATTTATATACTAGTTGTATCATAAAAGGAACTAGTGTGGAAAAATCCACACGAGTTGCGACAAAGGTGTCCTCACTCACGTTCGGGACCTTTGCCGTGGCAGTTGCGACAAAGGTGTATAGAATGGAACTTGAAACCCTCTTCACAGCCAGCAAATGGGAAATCCTCCAACATCTCGGTGACCAGCCTCTGAGTCCCCTCCAACTCTCTGAGTGTAGCTCGACGAGCCTCGCCAATATTAGCCAGCAGTTACGTCTCCTTGAGATGGCTGGTTTGGTCACGTCAGAGCGAGTCCCTAATAGGGATAAAGGTCAACCGAGAATCCTCTACCGCTTAGCTGGCGATCAAGGCTACTTTATTTCTACCTCAACTGATTTCGTCGAGAAAGGCTTGTTTAAGCTCAGCAGCTACAACAAGATTATCCTTAAGATATGGTTCTATGAAGATGCAAATGTCCGTTATGTCCTCGAGAAAGCGTTCTGGCGCATCGAGGAAAACCTCGCTAACATTAAACGCCTCACCGTGCGCAAGGTTGCCAACAAGAAGATTGAGCTCTGCGTTATTGGACCGAAGCTTGAACCATTCTCAATCACCGACCCTGAGGGGAACGACGTGCTCGTCACCTTCACAAAAGACACAAAGTGCAAGGATGGTCATGTCCTTTACGAATCATAATCTCTCCACCCCCTGAAACTTTTTTCCAAAACTCTTTTGACGACGACAAGTGATGACAATGCAAGCGACGACGAAACGACTCTTGTTCGCGATGGGTATTATGGCCCTTCTCCTCGTGAGCTACCTCCCGACGGTCTTGGCCATCCCTTCACCTGCCACAGGACTCACTGCAGGCACGAGTTCTCGTCGTAACCTCTCTACGAGTGATGTTACGAACATCTCAGCTCAAGCAGGTAATGTGACACGCCTCGACATAAATGGCATATCCATAACGACGAGTTGGCAAGGTTACTACGGTAATATTAGCGGGAACATCCTCCTCTCAGATGCTGACAACAATAGCTTGTATGAATGGGGTAATGGTACAACCATTACTGGTGAGATCTTCGCCTCGCGGAACGACACTATTGATTGGGGTTCAATCAATTGTAGCAATAGCACGCAGGTCTCAGCTGAGGAGACATATCTTGGCCAAGCCTCTGGTGATGGCGACAGCGTCACGAATACTTACAACGAGACGGATCATCCCGCGTTTCTTGTCGGTGCGCGGAATATGCACACCTGTCCGAGTACGAATGCCTGGTCAAGCGGCACACGCGATCCGAACAGTTGGCACCAAGTCATGCTTGCCGACACCAATGACAAGATAGTGTATTCAACAATCATTGATCAGGGTTCGACCGGCTACGACGGAAATGGTTGGGACTTTCAGCTTCTCGTCGCTGAGAACGAGAAGACTGGCAATGAAGGACCAACCACCTATTACTTCTTCACCGAGCTTGGTTAAAGAGCACGTTTGTAGTTTTTCTTCTTTTCTTTGAACCTATTCATTCTTTGTGATTCTTCGAATTCTTTGAGCACAGAGTGTCTACCATTCTATTTCATAATTTAGTTAATTAGTGTATTCTGTTCATTTCTATGCTTTTCTTAATTCCTTTCTTTCATTGAATTGACCGTTTCATTGAATAAACTATTACAGTACTAGAGAAATCACCGAAAGATTTATATATGAGCTATCCTAGAAGGATGTTAGGATACAAAAGCGTATACTGGTGCGGGACCCGTTCCCCCGTCGGTAAAACCGCTTCCCGCGAACACGCGGGCAACGACAACAGCAGCAACGACAAGTGACGACCTATGGAGCAAGAAACGCTCTTCACAGCGAGCAAATGGCAAATTCTTCAGCTCTTAGCTGAGCGCTCACTCTCTCCTATTGAACTAGCGGCGGAGAGTAGCACGAGCGTTGCAAATGTCAGTCAGCAACTCCGTCTTCTGGAGATGGCTGGTCTCGTCAAGTCCGAGCGCATCCCGAATCGCGATCGCGGACAGCCTCGTATTCTTTACAGCCTCGCGGGCAACCACAGCTTCCTCATCTCGACGAGCAATGATTTTGTTCAGAAGAAACTCTTCAAGCTCAGCAACTACAACAAAGTCATTCTGCGCATCTGGTTCTATGAGAAGCCTGAACTCCACTACTATCTCGAGAAGGCATTCTGGAACATTGAAGAACATCTTCCTAAGATTGATGCTATCGCTCTCGACGAGAGTAAGCAAGAGGTGAGTATGGTTCTCTTCACCCGCGACGATAAGCTCGCACCAAAAGCTATCACAATCAAAGGTCCTGATGGCACAACGCGGAAGGTCAACTTTACAACAGTGCATCCTGACACACCTGGAAAAGCAATTGCCAAAGCGCCGCTCTTCCAGATTTACGATCCTGGGAGTATCATTCCCGGCATGAACACTCCTTCATCGACTGATGGAGGAAAGAAGTGAGAGAATACAGTAATGACTAGGAAGGTGGAAACAATGGAGAGACAACGATTAATACCGATAGTTACAATCGCGATGCTTGCGATGCTGCTGTTCGCGGAATCTGCGTTCGCGGATCCGAACAATCCAACGAGCCTCACTTGGGAATCAAGTAGCAGGCGCGACTTGAGCACTGTGCCAAGCCAGCAGGTCAACGCCCTTGCGGGAAACGTGACGCAGCTGAGCATCGACGCACTTTCAATCACGCAGAGCTGGCAAGGTTACTACGGTAACGTCAGCGGCACGATAGGATTGTGGAACTCGAACAACGACACGTTCTACAACTGGAGTATGGCAAGCGCCGCTGGAGAGGTTTATGCCTCACGAGCGAGTTCAATTACATGGGCTAGTATCGCGTGCGCCCAGACGGCAAACCTTGGAACCGAAGAAGGAAACCTTGGACAGGTAGCTGCAGACGCGGACAGTGTGACGAATACGTTCGACAACGCGACCTTCCACCCAGCTTTCGATGTCGGTGCGGTGACTTTGGGAGCGGATGACTGCTACGCTGCCAACCCCTTCGATGACGGTGGCGCGCAGACAGCGCAGTTCTTCAACGTGATGTTGTGGCAGGGCACTAATGCGGTCTACACGACCTTGCTGAATGGAAGCCAGACAGGCTTTGATGGCAGCCCCTGGGACTTCGAACTGCTCGTTGGCGAGGACGGTCACGGGAACAGCGCCGTGACGCCGTATTACTTCTTTGTCGAGCTCGGCTAAGGAGAATAAACCCTTTTGAATAATAATTACGAACGGACAACAACAAAACCAAGCAGGTGACACGACCATGAAACTCAACACACCAACATTGGCCACCTTCCTCCTGCTTGGCATACTCCTCGCATCCTCGCTCGCGCTGGCAGCACCGTCAGGCGCGCGGATAACCTACAACAGCACTGACTACGGGCCAACTATAAGTCCGCAGAGTCACACCGCTAACCGAAGCACCATCACAACAATCATCCTCGACGCGGTCCAACAGAATCAATACTGGAAGGCTTACGTTGGGAATGTGACTGGCACGCTCACTTTGGACGACGTGAACAATAATACTATCTACGACTGGACAACAACTACTGTGAGTGGTGAGGTCTATGCGAGCAGGAGCACACTTGATTTTGGCACTGTCGCCTGTGCTGACACTGCTACAATCTCAGCAGAAGAGGCAGCGATGAATATGACGACGCCGAACCAGGCGGATAACATCACGAGCACGTTCAACAGCACCGACCACACTGACACGTTTGTTGCGGGTACCAACTTGCAGAACTGTCCTATGACTTCACTGTACGTGAACGATGTCAGTCAAGGACAGAACAATGCTGCCGACTTCCAGGAGTTCCTTATGGAGGAAGCAGGGAACAACCTTGTCTATGTCTCGATTATCAATGATAACACTGCAGGGTTTGACAACGCTCGCAACTTCGACTTCCAAATGATTGTAGCGGAGAGCGATAGGAATGCCCTTGCATACACCTATTACTTTTACGTCGAGCTTGGCTCCTAAGCCGGCTCCGCATAGCCATTAAAGGTCTTTCCAATGAACCCTACTATCTGGTGCTCTGGCACTCGAATAAAAGGGCTGGCAGTCCTCTCCCTGCTCGTAATAATTATTCTGCTCTATAATGCAATCTTCACATTCAGCTACAGCGTCGGCCCCAACTATCGCAATGTGAGCGTCGACACGCGCATCAACATCACTAACGCCCTCCCTGAGATTCTTGCAGTTGTAATCAACGACCCTATCACACTCAATGCAGGCACGACCACGTTCGTGGAGTGCAACGTTTCTACCCGTGATTATAATGGCTATGCGGACATCAATTACACAAATGCGGTCTTTTATCTTAACTCAACCACTTCTGACGCCGCAGACGACAATAACACCCATTACTCAAACAGTAGTTGTGCTATCACTGCTCAAAGTGGTTATAGCAAGAACTTCACTTGTGGGTTCACAGTGTATTACTACGCGCTGAACGGCACGTGGACATGCAACGCTACGGTGCATGACAACAGTAGCATTAATGCGACTGACTGGAACTGGACGACCATTAACTCAATGCTCGCTCTGAACGTTTCGGCGTCGCTTCTTGATTATGGCGACATGGATGTTGGAGACACGAGTGTAAATAAGACCTTGAATGTGACGAACATTGGCAACCTGGACATTAATGTGAGTTTGAGGGGTTATGGTGAAGTTGAGGGTGACGGCTTAGCCTTCAAGTGCGAAGTTGGCAATATTACCATCGATAACGAACGTTTTAGTTTGAACAGTAGTCATGGTTGGGGGCAAAAAACACCACTTACTGGTGGCTTTCAGCAGATACAAAACCTGACCATCACAAAACAAGACACACCTGGAACGCTCAAGACAAACACGACCTATTGGCAGGTCTACATCCCTCCAAACCCTGCTGGTGAGTGCAACGGCACCATTGTCTTTCAGGCGGAAAGCGCGACGTGAGCCGTCGAAACCTTTCTCACTAGCGTTCGGGAGTTGCAATTCTGCGAATCACAACCTTTAAATACGCCTTTCTTGGTGGACTCATCGTGAGGGAATGGTGAAAAAGTATCTCATTATTGCAGTCCTTTGTTTACTGCTCTTGCCATCAGCACTAGCGCTTGATAGGGTCATCGTGAACAGTCATGACTGGAAGGACGTCTATAGCGGCATGCTCTACGCTACCTTGGAGGGTGTGCCAAGCAATTTCCTCGTAAGTCAGAAACATGCAAACATCCTTCTCTATTCTATCCCAACGAGCGAAGAAGAACAGTTCGTGGTGAGCAGTCGTCAGCAACCGTATTTTGTTGGCTACGAAAGCTTCCTTAAGGCAAAAGGCTACGAAAGCGCTGAAGAACTTGTGACGAGAAATGCCAACCTTGATCTTGCCGTGCGACTTGGAGGTGTCACAAATTACATTGTCATCGATCCTGCTTATGGCTACAATGCAATCAGCGCTGCGCCCTATGCAGCGGTGAGTCGGAGCTATGTTCTCTTCGCTGATCGTCGTAACATCGATAATATCGTTGACTTTCTTGCAAGTAGGGCAGTTGATGAGCTCATCTTATTTGGCAATCTTGACCGTGATGTAAAGGATGAATTAGCACAATTCAACCCTGAAGTCATAAATGAGGGTGATCGCTTCAGCAACAATCTTGTCATGGTTGACAAATACCAGGAGTTCTCGGACGCGAAACAAATTATTCTTACGAATGGTGAGTTTATCGAGGCCGGCATGATGAGTGGAGATGACCCTGTAGTGTTCATTGGTAAGGCGAATGTTCCTGAGAGTGTGCGCGATTACATCCAGGCAAGTGATGTTGAGGTTGGTATCCTCATCGGGAACGAGCTCATTGGTACTGCGACTATTGTGAGACGGCAGCTTGGTATTAGTGTGTTCGTTAAGTTCGCGCAGGGAGCGCGTACGCCTAAAGGGGCAATTGCGCAAGTGGAGGATCTCGATAGGTTCCCTATGCCACTCTACAATATCCTTCTTGAAATTACCAGTGTTGTCTATAACAAGGCGACGCGTTCATTAGAAGTTACTTATCGTAATCCCCAGGATCTCGCTCTTAACTTTAAGAGCACCATCACTATCAATGGTGGTGAATTGCCAATTATCCTTGGTGATAACGACCCGCTTTTCCTTGACAAGGGCGGCTACAAGACTGTTGTGTACAGTGTTGATACTGATGGCAATCCGCTCGTGCTCGACGACGGTGACTATATCGCTGAGCTTTTCACTATCTATGGTGAAGGACCACGTAGCCTGGACCAAGCGTTGCAAGGTACATTCCCGATACAGTTCATCGAGGTCATGGATGACGCGCAGATTAACATCACTGGTCTCTATTACGACAAGAGCAAAGGGCAGTTCATCATCACAATTAGAAACACAGGTGATGTGGACGTGTATGTCCAGCCCGAGCTCGTTAATTTGTTGATTAATGATGAGTACGTCACCGTCGCTGCTGACGAAGTTGTGCGCATCCCTGCCGGTGGTGAGGCAAAAGTTCCTGTAACAATCGAACTGGAAGAGCCTGATTTCGAGGAGAACCCGACGGTGAAAGTGCGTGCCTATTACGGTGAGCGTGAGATAGCGTTAGTCAAGATACAGGAAAAAACTTTTCCCTTCGTATTTGGTGGTAGTGCACTTGGCTTCGTGACTAACATGAGCGGCGGCACCGCAACAATCATTGTCATCGTGCTCATCGTGCTGGTGCTCCTCTGGTTCCTTGGCACGAAGAAGAAGTGCAAGCATTGCGGACACAAGAACGCACGTGGTAGGAAGACCTGCCGGAAGTGCCATAAGCGACTCTAAGAAAAACTTATTTCTTTCTTGCATAACTTTCGAAATGCACTTTCTCGTCGTGGGGATTGAAGACTTTCTCAATACGGTACTTTCCTTTTGTCCAGATTTCGCCATCAATCTTGAGATGCGTCGCTTCGAGAATCATGATGCTAGCAATGGGTCGTGACAGCTCTTGGTTCCCTTTCGTCTCAAGCAGCGGAAGCTCGCCGTCGAGCCAGTAGTTTCGCTGTCCTTTCTTCAAGAAGGAGTAGGTTTTCCCCGTTTCGAGGGATTTGGGTATACATTCATCTTCCGCGCGTTTGCCTTGCTTGTAGTGGGAGATGTCGCGCAAGGCGAGGTCAGGATTGAATTCTACACTAATACCCATGAACGAGGGGTTTTTTGTGGAGAATTAAAGCTTATCGCTAGAATGGAATTTGGCTCCGGGCAGAGGGGGTGGGGGGTCGCGTAGAATCGCAATAGCCCGGGAGCCTGTTGAGTGGGAAATGACCTCGCCCGCGTTTACTGAGCTGTGTCGTCGCTGTGCGGGTGAGGGAGTCTTGTGAATTAAGGAAAGGAAGGCCCCTGAACGAGGAGGGTGGGTGGAGGGTGGGTCGCGAGAGAATCGCAATTCGTCCAGGAGCACTTCAGTGTGAGTTCTGTACCTCTTTTTCTCGGGAAGGCTACCTCCTTTTCTCGGGAAGTAGTTTCGTAAGTATAATCGGCGTGAGCCGTCCACCTTTGTCGCAAATTTATTTTTTGACGATGAAGTCTCGGGGCGGTTTGCGCAGCTCCTGGAGCCACATGAGTCCCACTTTCATCATGTTCTTGTTGAATTTCTCTGAGAGCTTGTAGGTTTTCTTGTATAGGTCGTAGTCGATGAGCCCCATGGTTTTCATGGGTGTGAGGATGCGGTCGTAGAACTGCCGCTTGTTGTAGCTGATTATGGTTTCTTTCTTCGGTCCCACAGTGGGCTTGCTGCCTATCTTGATGCCGTCGTGCAGTGCGGTCGCGAACAAGGACATCTCGGTCTTGCCGATTTCACCGTCCTTCATTTTCATCTCTTCTACAAGCAGTTTTGCTACGATAACCTGTTGCTTAGTCGCGAAGATAATGTCATACACACTGTCAGGCATGTTGAATTGGTCAAATAGTATAACCATTTTGTATCGTTATCTACAATAACACCAGTAGTATATAAATATTTCGTTTCGTATAGTAATTTGTATACTAGGATTGGTTTCAGATTGAAATAATAAGTAAAAAAATAAGTAAAATCAGCAGTTTTAAAAATCAGAATCACAAAAAAGCGTGTGTGGAGCTGAAACGACGACTCTATCCGCGTGGCGGGAGCTATGAAACAACTATTCCCAAGCCCCTACTCTTTTCGTTGGATCAGAAGAAGAAGCACAAGGTATGCTTCAAGTATGATATGGAGAAGAACCGTTGGTATATTGACTTCGAAGAAGTCGATGCGCCGAACACGAAGCGAGGTGGTCCCGAATGAGTCGCGACCACAGAATTCTGCCACTCCACCGACGTCAAGTACATCATCACCGGCCACAAGTACTCGGTGCCCTCCTTTTTCTTGGCCTCTTTACAATCTTCACACTGCTCATTCTCGCAAGCAAGCTCTCGCCGGCGAAGATTACCGCTCATGCATTGACTCAGAACGTCAGCACGCGAGTTAATGTCACTGGCGCAACTTTCTACAACTGCACCACTGACATTCCTGTTGGGACTAGTCTGAAGAGCTTCAATTGCATACCTCTTTCCTTGCCTTTTTCGAATTTCATGAACAGTCTCAGCTCCTCAGGGAGCGGAGTCAAGGTCATATACAAGTACACCCCCTGGTCCAACGGAAAATGGCAGGCTTACAACCGAAGTCTTAGTAGCTCAGTCGTCCAGATGAACAGCCTTGGCAACCAAGATGGGTTCTACTTTCTCATGGACGCGTCTGAAACCTTTCTCTATGAAGGTTTTCTCCCTTTCAATAGTAGCATACTAATCAGGCCTGGCTGGAACCTCGTCGGCTACCCAACCAATAGGACTAAACCCCTTGCCTTGAGCATCCAAAGCATCAATACTACCTATGAGTTCATCGAAACGCTTGAAGGAACCGAAGAGGTAGGAGCATATTTATGGGATGTGCCCCCTCCTGGCAACGACACACTCTTCAACACGACGCCGTTCCATGGCTTCTGGATTAGGAATACAATACAGGACAACTGGATGGTGCTCCGATGAGACTGCACATACTCCCTGCCCTTCTCCTGCTCGTCTTCATCTTCTTAGCATTCACCCCACTCCTTGCGCTAGCGCACCCACCGTTCCCGACAATGTTTTACGGTACAGTCTACCATAGGAACGGACCAGCTCCCGGGGGTACAACCATTGCAGTTACTTATGGTGGTCAGCCTTGCGACACCTTCATCATCGTGAACAACGGTACCTATGGACTAGTGAGTTGCCCAATCGACGACCCGAGTACTGCTGCGGTGGAAGGGGCACTGTCTGGCGACCCCGTCAGCTTCACATACAATGGTGAGCCAGTCTCTATCCTCTCCGGCGATCCAACTATCACTGCGAAGACATTCAAGAATGTCACCTTTAGCCACCCAATCCCCTATTGTGGTGATAACTTCTGTGACATGTTCTTTGAGAATATCATCAACTGCCCGTTCGATTGCGAAAACGCAACTGGCAACCAAACGAATACGACTACCAACCAGACCGTCAATGACACTGGCGGAGGGGATACTGGCAGTGGTGGTGGCAGCGCTGGTGGAGGCGGCGGTGGTGGTGGCGGAGGAGGCGGTGGTGGAGGCGGTGGCGGCGCTCTCTCAGCCTTGCTCGGTACAATTCCAGATTATCTTGGCAGCCTACTTGAAGGTCTCCCCGCATGCGAAGAGGCATGGGAATGCACACCTTGGGGGCCGTGTCCACCGATAGGTATCCATAATCGTACTTGCCGTGACGTGAATGAATGCTCTACTGATCATGACAAGCCACCACTCATAGAGAGCTGTGAGTATATCTCAACGTGTTTTGACGGGCTTAAGAATGGACTAGAAACAGGTGTGGATTGCGGCGGCCCTTGTATCCCTTGTCCTGGATGTTCAAATGGTATTAAGGACTGCCAGATTATGGAAGACGGACGTGAGCTGTGCGAGGAAGGTATCGACTGTGGTGGCCCTTGCCGTCCATGTGATAGTTGCTTTAACGGCATTCAAGACTGGACGGAGATAGGTGTTGATTGTGGTGGCCTCTACTGTTTGCCTTGTACTATCGCACCATTGATACAACTCCCCCTCCCTGTCTGCAAGAAGAACATCAATCCATTGCGGAACGACCTCATCTTCTTCTTACTCTTCATGCTCATCCTTGTCACCCTTCGTGTTGCCTATGGCATCCATCAAATTAAAGAAGTGACCACTGAGAAAGGAATGGATGACATCGAAAAGGCGAAAGCTCGCTACCACATCAAGCGCAACATCTACACGTTCATTGGCATCATTATTGTTATTACCATTATTCTCTATTTCTACTACTATTACTTTGTGCTGTGTGAGGCAGAGCCAAAATACTTGTGGTGGCTACTCACCCTCCTCATCGTCGTGCCGCTCGTCGTCAACCGCATCATCAGGTATTTCGAATACAACGAGAAGGAGAAGCTGCGCAAACTCGAACGAACGCTCAACGCCCATCGAAAGCATCTCATCCGCCTGGTAGAGATTGAGAACCAGGCACTCGCTCGTCTTGAGCAGGAACTTGCGGATACAATCCATAAAGTCCAGAA
>JAAOYD010000045.1 GCA_018221165.1 Candidatus Woesearchaeota archaeon
GCAACTGAGAACCCGCCTTTTTTGACAGGGAATCCTTCTTTTGCTGCTTTGCTAATGAATGTGTCTACTGCCTTGTGAAAGTTCTTTGTTTCTTGAGTAGGAATAATTTCCTTTTTGACAATACCTAGCTTCTCGTCGAGAATAGCGAAACGCATGTTCGTGCCACCAATATCTGCTGCGAAAACGTACTGCATGGAAGAAATTAAGGAAAAGGGGTTTTTAAGGTTTTAGATGACGTCTTCGATGGGTGGCTTGTTCTTGGGTTTGCCAGGACTGGCTCCTTCTCCAAGTGGTGCCTGCGCTCCCAATTTCTCAGCTTCTTTTTCCAAGTCGACGCCGAGCTCTTTGAGCGCGTTCACGTGCATTTGCATGAGTTGCTCAACAATGCTGAGGATGCGGCCAAGCTCTTCACGCTCTTTCGCTAGTACTGAGATGCTGCCTTTGTGGAAACCGATTTGTTCGTCTTTTGACGCTGTTTCCTTTTTTTTCTTCGCTGCCATGGAATCACCTGTGATTGTTCTAGAGTTCGAGAACTCCTGAGCTTTTTAAAGCTTTATGGCTGTTCTTCTCACTCGTCAGGCGCAACCCTTAAAAAGGCGCTTCTGTTGGCCAAATCTATGCTCGGAAGGATTGTAGGGAAGGCGACGACGCTCAGTTTTAGTTTTGAGCTCGGCGATGAGGCTGATGTCAAGAAGTTTGAGTATGTCAAGGTGCCGCATCGTGTGTATGAGTGGGTGCTCTGCCAAGTTCTTGAGATTGAGAAGAATCAAGAGCGGTCCTTGGCGAAGTGCAATGTGCTCGGCTATGTTGACAAGGGCAAGGTCAAGCAAGTCCGCATTCCTTTTGATATTGGTTCTGAAGTTTTTCTCGCTGACGATGAGTTCATCACTGAGGTGATCCAGCTTGACACCGAAAATGGTGCGTATGTCGGCAAACTCGACGGTAAGCAGATTCCTGTGAACCTCGACCTCTCCAAACTCTTGACTAAGCATATCGCTATCCTTGCGAAATCGGGAGCTGGAAAATCCTACGCGCTTGGGGTCCTCATCGAAGAAATCCTCGAACGGAAAGTGCCAGTACTCATTATCGATCCGCATGGCGAATATGGCAGTCTCGGAAAGAAATCAGAAGATGATGACGAGCGACTCGCACGGCATGGTATCAAACCGAAATCCTATGAGGTGCGTGAGTACGGCACCCATGAGCAACCAGAACTCATTCCGCTTAGGCTCCCAAATAACTTAACGCAGCAAGAACTCATTCACCTCATTCCTGGAAAACTCAACAACACACAATTAGGAATTCTTTATTCCGCGTTGAATGGTATGGAAGAGGTGAACTTCGAGACAGTTCTCCTCGGACTCGAGCAGGAAGAGTCAAACGCGAAGTGGAGCGTTATCAATCTCATCGAGCACATCCGTGGCCTTGGCATCTTCAGCAACGCCCCAGTGGCATACAACGAGCTCGTCAAGAGCGGCGTCGCGTCGGTCATCAACATGCGGGGAATAGCACCTGATATACAACAAGTCATAGTATACAAACTCGCAAAAGATCTCTTTGAACTCAGAAAAATGAATAAGGTTCCTCCTTTTTTCTTGGTCATCGAGGAAGCGCACAATTACTGTCCAGAACGCAGCTTCGGCGAAACAACCTCTTCAAAGATTCTTCGCACCATCGCGAGCGAAGGCAGAAAATTCGGTCTTGGTCTTGCAGTGGTTTCGCAACGCCCTGCCCGCGTCGACAAATCAGTATTGTCACAATGTACAACGCAGATGATATTGAAGGTGACCAACCCGAATGACTTAAGGGCGGTGGGCAACAGCGTCGAGGGATTGACTGCTGAGAGTGAAGCAGAAATTCAGAATCTGTCCATCGGCACCGCGCTTGTGACGGGTGTTGTTGATATGCCGCTCTTCGTGAACATCCGTCCGAGAAAGACTGCGCACGGTGGCCACGCAGTGGACATCCTCGACCAGCCGGAAAGCTTCGAAGAACAAACTTCTAGTTTTCAAGACCAGGAACTTCTCCCGATCATAAAACCAAAAACAACTCCGCAAGATCTCAAGTTGATGGCGGAAGGTGACGCTGAAGTACGAACAATCCTCATTCCTTCCTATCTTTTTTCCTGCAAGGAAAAAGACAACGCGTACAAGCTCCTCGTCGACATGACGAACGGTGAAGTGGTGGTTGACGTTGAGGAAGGAACGACGAGCAAGCTGCCCACGCTACGAAAACTTTCACCGGTGCAGATGAAGATCTTGATGGCAGCAAACAGCCTGAAAGAGTTCGACAAAGAAGAAATAATCCAGAAGATAAAGACGACCGTTGAGATTGATGACGACCTCAAGGATTTGTTAGAGCATGAGTATCTGTCTCACAACACAGAGAACGATTCTTACTCTATCACCAATAACTACATCTTATCAAAACTTTCAAAACACGCAGTCTATACACCAGTTGAGTATGAACAGGTGCGTTTTGACATTCAGCGCGACGCGAAGATGAATCTCGACAAGGTGAAGGAACAGCTCAGTCGCTTCACGAAAGTTCTCGACCAGCAAGAATGCCAGTTGGTTCGCTATGAGTTGGAGTAAACCATATAACCACTTCTGCTTTCCGCGAGTAGTATGTCCGAACCTTACTTGAAAGACGGCAAGCTCATCCCGAAGGATGAGTGGCTTGCTTTTCTCGAGCCTTTTGGACAAGTTCAGATACTTTCCGAAGGAAACCGAGAGCACATACTCCAAGAACTCCAGAATAAACTAGAGCAAGCGGTCAAAAAAAGAATTCCTAAAGAAGGAAAGATAGGAGTTTTGTTTTCAGGAGGTATTGATTCAGTTATCATTGCATTTCTCCTGAAACGTTTAGGAGTTACCTTCACTTGCCTTACTATTGGCTTCCAAGACGGCAACGCCAAACCACCCGAAGATCTTGTTGAGAGCGAACGCATCGCGAAAGAGCTTGGCTTCCGTCAGGAAAGTATTATTTTCAATATGGAAAATATTGAACCCTTATTCCGAAAAACCGCCAAAATCCTCGGAAATCTTACGAACGTTGTCAACATTGGTGTCGGTAGCGTCGAAGTCGCAGGCATAGAAAAAGGCAAAGAGCTCGGTATCACTCACTTCTTTGGCGGTCTCGGCGCTGAGGAAATATTCGCTGGTTACGACCGTCACGAACAAGCACTCAAACAAGGTAACGACGCTCTCCACGCAGAATGCCTCGATGGCATGCGTAGCTCCCTCTACGAGCGTGATTTCCAGAGAGATGTCACAATCGCCCAACACTTCAGCATCACTCTCCACACACCCTTCCTCGATGAGGAACTCATTGAATTTGCGCTCGCAATCCCACCAAAACTCAAGATTAACCCTGAAAAGACCTTTCACGGCAAGAAGCGCGGCGACCTCCCGGAAGAAAGAACCCAACGAAAGGTCATTCTGCGAGAAGCAGCTGAAGCAATAGGTATCCCAGAAGATATCGCCTGGCGACCCAAGCGTGCAGCACAATATGGCTCAAGAACCAACAACGCCCTCACCAAACTGCGGAAGAGAGGCGGTTATCGAGATAAGGAAGAATATCTTGGCAGCCTCCTGAGTTAACTTTATAAACCCCTCACTGTTCTCGCGACAAACATGACTGAAGCAGTTAAGCTCTTCGATAAGTGGGACGTCACCGACATCAAGGTGAAAGATAAGGGTCTCGAGCGCTATCTCAGCATCAAGCCCGTTCTCGTTCCGAAAACTGGCGCACGCTACGCGGGTCGCCGTTTCCACAAGAGCAAGATCAACATTGTTGAGCGCCTTATCAATAGGACTATGGTGCCTGGTCACAAGGGCAAGAAGCACAAGTTCAGCAGCGGCCATATCACCGGCAAGAGCCAGACCGCCTATCAACTTGTTTTCGAGACATTTGAGATTATTGAGAAGAAGACGAAGAAGAACCCTGTTGAGGTTCTCGTCCGCGCTGTGGAGAACGCCGCACCGCGAGAAGATATCATCACGATTACCTATGGTGGCGCCCGCTACCCGAAAGCTGTTGAGTGCGCTCCACAGCGACGCATCGACACCGCCTTGAAGACGATGGTGCAGGGCGCCTTCGGCAAGAGCGTCAAGGGCAAGAAATCAGCTGCAGCAGCACTCTCCGATGAAATCCTCCTTGCTTACCAACTCAGCCCGAACAGCAACGCCATCGCGAAGAAGCAGGAAGTCGAGCGCCAGGCCGACAGCAGCCGATAAGGTTTCAATTTTTTCTTTAACCCTTCATACAAAACCTTATTGAAACCCGCTTCTTTTCTTCTTCACATGCTCTTCAATTTCTATCGAACGCTGGATATCGCACTCATACTCTATTTCACGTTCCTCTTCGGAAACAACAACCCTGTGCTGCCAATGAACATCGCGTTTCCCCTCGGCTGGCTCGTCGCCGCGTTGATGACCTACCGGCTCGTCCGCAGTTTCCTCCCGAGCGTGCCGAACAACGACAGCGTCCTCTTCGACCTGGTTGACTGTAGCCACCACCACTACAGTCTTGTGGAGAAGAAGAAACGAATCAACAGGCAGGGATAGCGATGGTGATGAAGTACGTGTACAAACTGCTGAAATGGATGACCTTTTTCACATTCTTCTGGTTCCTCCTCTTCTTCGAGCCGCGCTGGCTCGGCTGGCTCGTGGCAATAGCCCTCGCTTACCGCATGATGAAAGCGTGGCTCAATCCGAGAAAGACGAGCGCGCTCGCAAAGCTCGTCGACTGCAGTTACTACCACAGCGACAACGACAGTCATCGCCACACTGGCAAGCGGCCGGACAAGAATAAGCATGTTCACAGCAAGGTCCGTTCTGACCAGAAGGATCAGCACGCGCGTCATAGTGGGCATCCGCATAAGGAAGGCTTCACCACTCGTCAATAATGCGACGACTTTAAAAACTACTTCTGGTCAATTGCGCTCATGGCTGAGCTTGAGAAGACTCTCTCCTTTCCTGTTATTTTAATCATCACAATTAACAGTATCATGGGCACAGGTATCTTCTTCCTCCCTGCACTCGGCGCGAAGATTGCGGGAAACGCATCTATTATCTCTTGGGGACTCATGGCGCTCGTTGCCATGGGTATCGGCCTCGTCTTCGCCGAACTCGTTGGCATGTTTCCGAAAGCTGGCGGCGTCTACGAATACAGTAAGCAAGCCTTTGGCCACTTCCCCAGCTTTCTCATCGGCTGGATGACGATGATTGCGGGCAACGTGACAATCGCCATGCTCGTCGTCGGCGCGGTGCGTTATCTTAACCCTGGTTTACCTGAACCTTTGAAAATCCTCATTAGCATCGTCTTCATCCTCGCGTTCAATTTCATGGCATACAAAGGTATGCAGACGAGCGCGGTCATGCTTGTTGCGTTTGGGCTCATCACACTCACTACCTTGTTCAGTCTCATCATCCCTGGTTTCCTCGCGTTCAACCCAGCTAACCTTGATACTATTACTCCGCTTAATTTCTCTCTTATTTTCCTCGCAGTGTTCTTCATCGCTGAAACATTCTTTGGTTGGGAGACTGCCACATTCCTTGCCGAGGAGACGAAAAACGCGAAGAAAGTCATGCCCCGTGCCATGTGGATTGGCACCTTGCTCATCGGGCTCATTGTCATGGCGTTCGTCATCACCAGCCTGTCAAGCATCCCTTGGAAGGAATTCGGTGCGTCACTCACTCCCTTGGCTGACCTCGCCAATCTCCATTACGGTTCCCAAGGCGTCACTGTCATGTCAATGCTTGTCTATCTCAGCATCATCGGTTCGGTTGCTGGCTGGATTGTCAGCGCTCCACGCCTCATCATGAGTCTTGCAGAAGACAAACTCTTCATTACCCAGTTTGCGGACATTCATCCGGTGTACAAGACGCCTTACAAGGCCATTGTGTTCCAGACCATCCTCACCAGCATCCTTGTGGTCATCGGCTCGGGCAACTACGAAACCTTGCTTCATCTCCTCCTCCCAATAGTCCTCATCCTCTATGCCGTTGTCATCCTCGCTTTCCTCGTCCTGCGATGGAAACAAGCTGAGACTGAACGTCCGTTCAAGTTCCGGGGCGGTGTTCCCATAAGTTTCTTGTTGATAGGATGTATCCTCGCTCTTCTCA
Source organism: Candidatus Woesearchaeota archaeon (assembly GCA_018221165.1). GTDB lineage: Archaea > Nanobdellota > Nanobdellia > Woesearchaeales > UBA525 > UBA153. Next base: position 6,129 of record JAAOYD010000045.1, read on the forward strand.
TTATGTGGATTACGCTCGACCACAGCGCCATCGACACGCTGCAATTGGCCGGAGGCTTCCTCTTCTTTGGTGTACCAGTCTTCCTCTTGCTCAGTTTCTACTATAATCCCTCTGCCATTATTGGTATGACAGAATTCTTTGCCTATGGTAATCTCTTACTCGAACGCTTCTTGCTACCGAAACGAATTCGCCGCGAGATGCTTTCCTTGTTCAAACGTCTTGAGAAACAGCACGTCCTCGAGTATGGATCAGGTGTCGGCACTTTAACCTTACATCTTGCGGAACGCGTTGGACCAGAAGGAAAAGTGACTGCCACTGATATCAGCGCGCGTAACATCCGCATCCTAGAACGGCGCCTGAAACGACGGCACATCACGCACGTTCGCACTTTGCATGACCCGCATCAGATTAATCGTGTGCATCCTGAAATCAAGGAAGTTGATATAGTATTCAGCGTTGGGATGCTCAGCTACATTCAAGACATGCAGAAGGTGTTGAAGGATGTGCACAAGGTCTTGCCCGAACACGGTCGTGTGTGTTTTGTTGAGTACGTTGACTATTTCCGTTTCTTGCCCAATCCGAAGTGGCTTGATGATGAGAACACCTTGAAAGAACTCTTTGCCGAAGCGGGCTTCAGCGTGCAAGTCACCAAGCTGCATGGAATCTTCTGGAACTATCTCTTTGTCTACGGCGTCAAATCCCGCCACGCGACGAAAGGCGTGCCGTATATCTAGCGAGCCATTGGCACAGACACACCCGCGTCCAGCGACGACAGCGGATTCACCTTCAGACTCGACAGCACGTCAATGATTGACGGTTCGTGAGTGTACCACACTGGCTCAACTTGAATATCATGCGTTGAATTTAACCAGGCTTCAGCCTCGTTCATCGAGCCGAGCTCATCAACCAGGCCTGCTTCTAATGCTTCGTAGCCGAGGAACCATTGCCCTTCAGCGAGTTCGTCAACCGCTTCTTCAGAAAGATTGCGATTTTCCATCACTGCTTGTTTGAAGAACCAATGAATCGCATCTAATTTCTTTTTGAGATATGCTTGTTCCTGTGAAGTCAGCTCCCTAAACGGCGTGCCAACATCTTTGCGTTCACCAGCAGTGAGTTGATTATACGTCACGTTCCAATGTTCCAAAAATTTGCCGAAGCTCAAGTACGAACCAATCACTCCAATCGAACCAGTCACCGACATGCGATTTGCAATCACGTGGTCTGATGCTGATGCAACCCAGTAGGCGCCTGAGGCACCGACTTCTCGAATCACTGCAACAACTGGTTTGTCCATGTCTTCAACTGCAGCAGCAATCTCATCGGAAGCGACGGCCGAACCGCCGGGACTGTTAATGAGGAGGATGACTGCTTCAATCGCGTCGTCATCAGCAGCTACTTGTAAGTCATCAGTGAGCGTGTCGCTTGTCACGACGCCTCTCGCGTAGCCATCGCCAGAAAGCAAGATGCCTTCGACAGGGATAATCGCGACGTTGCCGTCGCTGGTCGAGCCGCCAAAGAGCATGATAACTGCGGCTGCCATGCTCGCGACGATACTCAGTCCGATAATGATAATGATGGCCACGCCAATCTTGGCTCCCAAGGAAGTCTCTTTTTTCTTCATGTGTTTCACCCTAATAGCTGATGCGTTCGATAGTCCTAGTCTTCGTCATGAGTTCGAGCAATCGTGTTTTCTTCCATATGAGATGGAATGGTTCGAGTACCCAGAGTAGCGGAAACGGAAAGAGCGGCAGGAAGTAGATGTTGCGCGCGAAACTTTTCCACAAAGTCACGCCCTGCGTCTCGATGCTGAGCATCATCATCCCTGGCGTTTGTCCCAACAACCATTCGAACAGCGCAAAATATGTCAAAGCGATAAGTGCAATGGTTACTGCGGCTGCCGTTAGCGCGGAACTCGTTCCTGAAAACGCTTGCTGGAGACTTACTGAAGAAACTACTGCTTCGTAGCCGCCGAGTATGAATAAGTCAAGCACTAAGAGATCGACAAGGAACGCTAAGAATCTGCGCATGATGCGCGCGTCTTGAATATGGACGCGTTGTTTTGGCAATTTAAGATTGACCATGTCGTCGGTACAATGGTGTGGCGTATAAATATCTTCCGTCGGAAAAGTTTTTAAAGCAAGTGCGGTTTTGCACGAGAAATGGCAGCCTATAAACGTCCGCAGCTCACCGACGAGGAACTCATCGCCCGCGTCAAGCTACCGCGCGGCACGCAGGTCCTCGGCCTTCTCGAGCAAAGACTCGGTGGCAGCCGTTGCAAAGTTCGTTGTCTTGATGGTAAGACCCGCAACTGCCGCATTCCTGGACGCTTGAAGCGCCGCTTGTGGGTGCGCGAAGGTGACATAGTTCTTGTTGAGCCTTGGGAGTTTGAGGGTGACAAGAAAGGAGATCTCATCTTCAAGTACCGTCCTGTGCAGACCAAGTGGCTCCGCGCCCAAGGCCACCTCGATAAGTTAGAAGACGTTGATGAGTTCTAGTGCTTTATTTTCTTCCAGATTTCGTAGACAATCATCCCGAGCACGCCGACAACTAATGCACTATCTGCGATGTTGAAGACTGGCCACCAACCGAGATCAATCATGTCGGTCACGCCACCGAACAACACACGGTCGATAAGATTACCTATGAGCCCCGAAAGGATAAGTGTGTAGAAGATTTTCTCAGTCTTAGTTCTGAACGTGTCGTAGCTGTAGATGAGCACACCGAGCACGATGAGTGCGACCCAGATGAGCAAAGCGTTTTGGCCTTGCAAGCTACCAAAGCTTGCGCCGGTGTTGATAATATGGCTCAACCAGAGCACGCCGGGAATGAGCGCGACTTTTTCCTCGAGATACGTGTAAGTGAGATACTTAGTGACTTGGTCGACGACGAGCACCGCGACAAAGATGATAATATAGAGGAGGTTATTCTTGAACCAAGCACCTTTCTTCTTTACCATGGTGATAACGACTCTCTTTCCCTATAAAAAACTGTCTAGAAATATCGTTTCTGCCCAGCTTTCTGGTCTGCTGATTCCATGAAGCGTTCGATGCGCATCATGCGCTGCTTGATTGCGTCAATCTCCGCTTTGATGGTATCCAAACGTTCGAGAATGAGTTCCGCTTCGTGGCCGGTAATGGCGCCACTGGGTTGCATTGTGCCTTGTCGTTGCATACCAGGCGTGGCCTGTGCGCCGCCGAGTCCTTGGGCGTATTGCCGAGCAGTATCCGCGTTGCCTCCTGTGCTGAAGACGTCGTGGTTGAAGTTAGTCGGTTGCTGTGCTGCGGCTGCTGGGTCGGGCTGCGCTGCGAA
>JAAOYD010000046.1 GCA_018221165.1 Candidatus Woesearchaeota archaeon
CTTGCAGCATTACAAATCCTCCGCATCATGAAAGAATCCAAGCAACCGCTCAGCAAACTCGCAGAATGCATGACAAGCTGGCCACAACGAACAGAAGGTCTCCTAGTGAAAGAGAAGAAACCGCTGGAAAAACTCCCCAAAGTACAAAACGCGATCAAAACGATAGAGAAGGAACTAGGAACAGACGGCCGCATCTTCGTCCGCTACTCAGGCACCGAGCAAAAAGTCAGAATAATGATTGAAGCGAAGGACGGCACGCACATCACGCGTTGGACTGAGCAGGTTATCGACGCGTTCAAGGAGGAAGGACTATGAGAGCCATCATCAGCTGCATCAGCGAGTGCGAACGCGGCAAACCCATTACTGATACGCGGCATTATGCGCTCATCCCACTCGCAAACAAAGAACTCATCCTGCACCAAATAGCTGCACTCAAACGCCACGACGTCACCATCCTCGTCAAGAAGGATGACAAGCAACTCCAAGACTTCCTCCTAAAAAACAAACTCCCCTTCATCCACGACCTACCAAAAGAACAAGTCATTATCATCCCAGGCGACCTCCTCATCACCACACTACCTACAGTACAAAGAACCACACTCCTCACCACCGCTAACGGTTCCGAAGAGCAAACCGCTGTGCAGCGACGCACCAAAGCAGAGGAACACATTGTCGAAGCACAACGCCTCAACTACCCTTGGGAGTTCCTCACTGCGAACACCACACTTCTCAAGGATGTCAAGAAGGACATCGATAAGAGCGTTGTCATTGAGGACAATGTCACCATCAATGGAGAAGTCATTATCGGCAAAGGAACAATCATCAAAGCTGGCAGCTACATTGAAGGCCCGGTCATTATCGGACAAGATTGCATCATCGGACCCATGGCGCACATCCGCCCGGACATGAGCATCGCCAACAACTGCACTATCGGCAAGACCGAAGCCTACGATTGCATCATCATGAAAGGCACGGTGAGCAAGCACACAGCCTACCTCGGCCACTCCGTCCTCGGAGAAGACGTCAATGTCGGTGCGTTCACGGTCACGGCTGATTACCGTCACGACGGGAAAGAACACGTTGTCAAGGTCGCTAGCGACCGCGTCGCGAGCGGCAGGAGAAAGGTCGGTGCGTTCATCGGCGACCATGCACGTCTTGCGATCAGCACAAGCATCTACCCAGGAAGGAAAATACCAGCACATGGCACCACCTTACCTGGAGAAGTCATCAAAGGAGACCTGTAAAGCATGTGCGGCATCATCAGTATCAGTAGCGACAAGCCATTCACGAGCGAAGAGCTCCTGACGCGCCTCAAGCGCCTCGAATACAGAGGCTATGATTCTTGGGGATACTGGAACGGCAAGAAGCTCACGAAAGAGATCGGCCGCATCACTATCAGTGATGATAAAGAACCGGTCACACAAGCCATCAGTCACACGCGCTGGGCCACGCACGGTGGCGTCACCCAAGAAAACGCCCACCCGCATCGCGCAGGAAAGGTAACAATCGTACACAACGGTATTATCGAGAACTGGCGAGAAATCAAGAAAGACCTCGAAGCAAAAGGAAAGACATTCCTCTCTGAAACAGACAGTGAAGTTATCGTACAGTATCTCAATCACGAACGTGAACAAGGAAAAGAAATACACAACATAATCCCTGCGTTCATGAATACATTCAAGGGAACCTTCGCAGCACTCATCATGGTCGACGGCGACGAGAACGTCTACGCGGCCAAGAGAGATTCCCCATTAGCACTCGGCATCTGTGACGGCCGACTCATCCTCGCGAGCGACATCTACGCCTTCAGTGACATCACGAAACAAGCAATCTTCTTCGACAACGACGAATGGGCAATCATCACACCGAAAACCTACATGTTCTACAAGGATGGAAAGAAGCTTGACAAGCAACCGCAAACATTCGAATGGGAAACCCTCGAAGAAGACAAGAAGGAATACCCACACTTCATGCTCAAGGAAATGCACGAAGAACCATCAGTCAACAGGAGGCTCATCGATAGCCTTGCCACTGACCAGAAAGAATCCTTCGAAAAGCTCGTCAGTCTTATCAAGAAAGCACGAAAAACAGTCTTCACCGCAGCAGGCACAGCCTACCACGCTTCTTTGCTCGGCGCGAGCTTCCTGCACCAATGCGGTGTGAACGCGCAAGCCATCATCGCCTCAGAATTCGAGAACTTCATCACTATCGACAAGGACACGCTTGTTATCGCGGTCACCCAGAGCGGCGAAACAATGGATGTCATCGAGGCTTTGAAGTACAGCAAAGCGAACGGTGCGACGGTCGCGAGTATCGTGAACGTTCCCTACAGCAGCATCGAACGTATGTCTTCACTCTCTTTACAAATCCTTGCCGGTCAGGAAGTGGCTGTCGCCTCGACGAAAGCGTTCACGAACCAGGCGTCGATGATGCTCGCTCTTGCCCAGGCCTTTGGCTACGAGAATGGTCTCGATGCCTTGCCGAAGAAGCTTAGCGGTATTCTCAGTCTTGAACCAGAACTCAAGACGCTCGCAGAGGAGCTCCATGAACAACACGACCTTTATGTCCTCGGACGCAAGCTTGGCTACCCAGTAGCAAGAGAAATCGCGCTCAAAATAAAAGAAATAAGCTATGTTCATGCTGAGGGTATGATGGGTGGCGAGCTCAAGCACGGTACCATCGCGCTCATCGAAGATGGCGTTCCAGTCATTAGCCTCATTTACGATGACGACGCGAAGATGCGCGGTAGCACGCAAGAAGTACGTGCCCGTGGCGCTCGTGTGGTAGTCATCGGCACGACAAAAGATGCGGACATTGTTATTCCTGCAGATTCTGAAGCGGAATTCGCCATCCTCGCATCCACGGTCGGTCAGCTCCTCGCCTATCACATCGCGCTCGCGAGAAACTGTCCCATTGACAAGCCGCGCAATCTCGCGAAATCAGTTACTGTCCTATAAGGTGAATCCAAATGAAACTCCTCGAATACAAAGGGAAAGAGCTCCTGAAGAGCGTTGGCATCCGAACCCCGCCGGCGATTGTCACGGACAACAAGAGTTATGTCAACCTCAGCTATCATAAGGAGCAGTATCGTGACTTCTTCTTTGAGCACAAGGAAGTTGTTATCAAAGCTCAAGTGGTGGCAGGGAAGCGCAAGAAGAACGGTCTTATCTCAATCACTAATGATTTTGGCGAGAGCCTGAAGCTCATCGACGGCTTGTACAAGAAAGAATGGAACGGCGCGCCTATTGACACGCTGCTCATCGAGAAGTGCTTGGATATCCAGGATGAATATTACCTTAGTATTCTTTGGGATACACGAAGTAAGGGTCCGCTCATCCTTCTCGGTAAGGGAGGCATCGACGTTGAGAAAGGGGAGAAGCCAGTCTCATTGGCAATCTCCGTGCTCGACGGCTTGCATGACTACCAGGCGCGAAGCCTCGCGAAAGCTGCCGGTTTCAAAGGTCGCATGATGAGCGGCATGGCTTCGTTCGTCAAGAAAGCCTACGACTGCTTCTTGCAATACGACTGTCGCATCCTTGAGATTAATCCAGTTATCAAGACACCTGAAGGACTCCTCTATGCTGGCGACGCGAAAATCACCATCGACGACAGCGGCGTCGCACGACAAGAGACCTTCAAGGACGTTACCGAAATCGAGGATCGCTCTCTCCTTACTGAACGTGCTCTCGAAGCTCGGAAGATTGACTATCATGACCACCGCGGCGTTGCGGGCAAGACCTTTGTCGAATTCGACGGCGACATCGCAGTGCTTGCTTCAGGCGGTGGCGGCTCACTTACTGTTATGGACGCGGTGCTCGAAGCGGGTGGCAAACCCGCCAACTACGTCGAGTACAGTGGCGACCCGCCAAAAGAAAAGGTGCGTCAGCTCACTGCCATCACGCTCGGCAGGCCAGCCTTGAAAGGTTGTCTCGTCGTTGGTGGCCGCGCCAACTTCACTGATATTTTCGAGACGCTCAGCGGCTTCACTGAAGGCGTCTTGGACTTGAAAGAGCTTCCCAAGTATCCTATCGTGGTGCGTCGCGCAGGACCGCGTGATAAGGAAGCGTTCGCGATGCTCAAGGAGTTCGCGAAGGAGCACGGCCTTGACCTCACGCTCTACGGCGAGGAGATGAGCATGAGCAAAGCGGCAAAGATCATGGTCGAGAAAGCCTACGGGGTGAAAGCATGAGCATCCTCATCGATACGAAGACGCGCGTCGTCGTGCAAGGCATGACGGGCAAGATGGGCCAGAAAGTCACGAAGGAGATGCTTGCCGAAGGTACTGTTGTGAGTTGCGGCGTCACACCTGGAAAGGGTGGTCAGGAAGTGGAAGGCCTCCCGGTGTTCGACTCAGTCGCGGAAGCGAAAGCGCATGACGCGAAATTAAACACGAGTGTCATTCTTGTTCCTCCGTTGCTGGTCATGGACGCGGCGATGGAAGCCATGGATGCAGGTCTTGAACTTGTTGTTATCATCACTGAGAATGTCCCGATTAAGGATGCTGCGCGCATTGTCGCCTACGCAGCAAAGACCGACTGTAGAGTCATCGGTCCGAGCAGTACCGGTTTGATTGCACCGGGGAAGGGGAAAATAGGCCCGATTGGGAGTGCAAAGGAGAAGGATATGTACAGTCCAGGCACTATTGGCGTTATCAGTAAAAGTGGCGGCATGTGTGCTGAGACTTCGCGTTTACTCACAAAAGAAGGCCTTGGTCAATCTACAGTTGTTGGTGTGGGTGGAGATGTCATTGCAGGAACCACATTCGCAGATTTGCTTCCGTTGTTTGAAGCAGACCCTGAAACAGAAGCGATTGTCTTGTTTGCAGAAATTGGCGGTGCGTACGAAGAGATTGCAGCTGAACTCATTAAAGCGAAGATAAAGAAACCGGTTGTTGCGTTCGTTTCTGGAACTTTCGCCGAGAAGATGGGCAAGGGCCTGGCGCTCGGACATGCTGGCGCGATTGTCGAGGAAGGTTTCGGCACCGCAAAAGACAAGAAAAAGGCATTGAAGGATGCTGGTGTGCTCGTCGCTGATTACCATCACGACATTCCCGCGTTGGTGAAGCAAGCGTTGAAAAGGTGATATTCATGGAATTCAAAACTGCAGTCTCAAAAATGACAGAGAACGACCTCATCATCCGTGGCAAAAAGCACAGTGACATGATTGGCAACTGGCCATTCTCCAAAACAATATTCTTCCTACTCTCAGGCAAGGAACCTGACAAGAAGGAAGCCGCGCTCTTCGACGCGATGCTCACCACAGTCATCGACCATGGTATGGGTACTGCATCGAGTATGGCAACACGTTTCGTCGCAAGCACAGGCAACAGTCTCAATACGGCCGTCGCTGGTGGCGTGCTCGCACTTGGTGATTATCATGGTGGTGCGATTGAGAAAGCAATGTGCTTGTTCACAGAAGTGGACAAACCCGCTGCTTTTGTCAAGGATGCTTTGGAGAACAAGAAAGTGCTCTATGGCTTCGGCCACAAGGTCTACAAGATTCAAGATCCGCGCACTGCGCACCTTGTTGCGTTGTGCAAGAAGGAAGGCTATGTTTCAAAGTATCTCACTCTCGCTCTAGAGATGGAGAAAGCCATCGAAGAGCTGAAAGGAAAGAAGATTGTCTTGAATGTTGACGGTGCCATCGCAGCGCTCCTCCTCGACATGGGGTTCGCCCCTGAAATGGGGAAAGGTTTCTTCATCATCGGTAGAACTCCTGGACTCGTTGTCCAAGCGGTGGAAGAACAGGCACGCGAAAAACCAGTACGACGTGTCAGCGAAGACGATATCACCTACGACGGAAAATAACATGGTCAAAGCGGTCTTGTTTGATATGGATGGCGTGCTCGTGGACAGCGAGCGCTACTTCATCAGCGACGCGAACAAATTCTTCGAAGTACTCATCCCAACCTGGACGTCTGATGATTTCGCTAACATTAGTGGCAGAAACGCGATTGACATCCACGAGATATTGACGCGTGACTATGGTCTCAAGATGGACTTTGATATCTACATAGAGCAGGCCACTGCGTTTGTCAGGACCATCTATGAGAAGAAAGTGGCGTTGATGCCAGGTGTGGAGTCATCCATCGCAACCTTGAAAGAACAAGGCGTGCCTATCGCGCTTGCATCCTCAACCTTACGCTCTTGGATTCAGATGGTAACTGACCGTTTCAAGCTGGAATTTGATACTGTTGTCTCAGCAGAAGACGTGGATAAAGGCAAGCCCGCCCCCGACATCTTCCTCAAGGCCGCGGCAGACCTTAATGCACAACCGTCAGAATGCATTGTCATTGAGGACAGCAGGAACGGTGTTGCAGCAGCGAAAGCAGCAGGTATGTACTGCATCGGTTTCCGCGCTGACTACAACGTGAAACAGGACCTCTCACATGCTGATATGGAAATTGATGACCTTGGGAAGCTCCCTGAGATTATCAGTACTTTTTAATAACCCTCTCTGTTCTTCTCCTCTATGAAGGATTCCCTGACTTCCTTGGACGTGCATTA
>JAAOYD010000047.1 GCA_018221165.1 Candidatus Woesearchaeota archaeon
GCGAAGGGCGGTACCGCCTTCAATCGCTTTGAGAACCTCATCATAGAACACGGCACAGAGAACGGCATGTATGTCTTCAATGGCCAGAATCCTGGATATACTATCGACAATTGCGAGTTCCGATACCACGGTGGTAGCGGCTTCAGTTACGCCGGATATGCTTCCCAGTATTATGACGCAAAACTGACGTTTACTAACAATGATGTTCATGACAACTCGGGAGATGGTGTTGGAATTACTGGGGCGTGGAGTCCGAGAGTGGCCTACATAAAGGAGGGATCGGGAGTTTTTTTCAGCAATAACACACTGCACCATAATTATGGTGATGGCCTCGGGATGTTTTATTGGCATGGCCAGCCACGCTACTGTAGCGACGGTACTACTGGCTGCGACTCAGACACAGAATGCGCGGGTATTGGTGGTGGTGTCTGTCAGGCGCGACAAGGAAGTCGCGACGAATTCAGTTATAATGTGGCATACGCTAATGGCGGTATGGGTGGCGGCGGCCTAGGGGGTGGGTCGGGATTCAACTTCGACGGGTCGAACGAGAACACTGATTGTGTCTGTGAAGGTGATGCCCAAGTTCGAGAAGGAGGCGCTGCTTGTGATGAAATGGGCTCGCACGCTAACACACCGGAAGAAAGGTGCGATGCTAAAGGAACGAGCGTCGATTGTGGTGCCCTATCTTGTGTGCTCGACGGTTCATCACACAATATTGGTTCGGGCATATCATACCTGAACATCCATCACAACACCGCTTATGGTAATGCCGGCGCGGGCATTCTCTACGAGTTCTACGCAGAGCAGTCGCTCATCCATCACAACCTAATTTATGACAACCAACACAGCGGTTACAGTGGCGCAATCTCGACGAGCCACACGGCCTTCGACAATCTATTCTACTACAACGTCATCGGGAGCACGAACACTGGCAACGGCATGGGTGCCGTCTACATGGGTGACGAAATTTACAACACAGGAAACTGGTTTGTGCATAACACAATCGATATGGACGAAGGTGGCGGTGACGTAATTGTACTTTACTCGCCGAAGGACACCGTGCTCAAGAACAATGTTTATGTGCGTAACAGCGGTGGCTGGGTTACATGGCAGACAAGGTATGCACACGAGGACCTTACTGGCGGCGAAGAAATTGATTACAATATCTGGTCGACAGGCAACAACAGAATCTCATGGGGAACCTCTGATGGAATATGTAGCGATGGCACACCAGGATGCTTTCGCGATGAAGACTGTCCAGGAACTGAAGTTTGTTTCTGGTGGAAAGGAGGATATCACACACAGATATACACCTTCGATGAAGTGCAGAGTCAGCTAGGTTTTGAGGAACACAGCGCAATACTCGAAAAAAATACTGATTATGGCTTCCAAGACGAGCCAAACTATGATTATACACCAGTCTCGATGACAGACACTAATGATTGGGTCGGAGAGAATGTCAGAGCAGGTGCGCTCGCAAAATTTGGTGTAGACATTTATGCCGAAGGTGATTTTTTTGGACGACCAGTCGCGGACGTCCCGACAAGAGGAGCATTTGAGTATCAAGAAGCGCTACCGACACCAACTGGACACTCCACATATTATGTCGATGCCACAAATGGCAACGATGACAACGACGGCCTATCGCCAGCAAGCGCGTGGCAGACGACGGGGAGAGTGCCCACTGGTACAGGGGAACTCCAACCAGGCGACAGCGTTCTCTTCAAACGTGGTGACACGTTCCGATCAAAAACTATGTATACGACATGGAGTCGTGCGCCACTCTCTATAAGGGCTTCAGGAACAGAAGAGAACCCGATCACGTTCGGAGCATACGGCACAGGAGAAAAACCAATTATCTCGGCAGCGTATAGCACTGCTCTTGAGGGCTGGACTTGGGAACCGAGCAGCTCGGGAACAAACGAATACTATCTCGACACTGGTGAACAGATGATTGCAGAGCGTTCATTGACTGGATATTATGAGTGGATTCTCTACGCAAACGACAACTCATTCCACAGGGGGACGTGCGTTTCTGATTCCACTAGTCACTGTGGTAACAAGCTTCGTTCGTGTGATATAGAAGGCTGCGAAAACGCTCCACCAGGCTCACTCATCCTTGACGAACAATTTACATATGGTGATGGTGACGGCCTCGGTTACAACACAATATATATCCGTTCAGACAACGGAGACCCAGATACGCGATGGGGAGTCTTCGAGATTCCGCAACAGAGTAGCACCTTCTTTGTCCTGGGAGCATCTCATCTTCGTTTTGAAGACCTTGTTTTTGAGTATAGTGCCTCAAACGGATTCTATGTCATCTCAGGAGATGTACCGACACGTGAGGATATCACTATTAACAGGTGTGAGTTCCGCTACAGCGGTGGAGGTGGTCTCATTTATAGTGGGCCAGGCATCAAATATTATGATGCAAAAATAACAATCACGAACAGCGAAGCTCACCACAACGCCGCTGACGGTATAGGAGTTAAAGGCGTGCCCTACAAAGAAAATACCGGACTCTTCTTCAGCAACAACTCCATGCATCACAACCTCGGGGACGGTCTTGTCATGTTTTGGTGGGATGGTATGCCACGCTACTGCAGCGATGGGACGACAGGCTGTGACGAGGACGTCGAATGTGTGGGTATCGGCGACGGAATCTGTCATGAACGACAGGGGAGTCGCGACGAGATAAGCTATAGTGTTGCTTATGAGAATGGCGGAATGGGCAATGATGGTAGTGGCGGCGGTTCAGGCTTCAACCTAGATGGTTCAGCAACGTATTCAGGCGATGTCTTAGTAGACGCTTCAGGAGTGAGTTATATGGATGTCCATCATAACTATGCCTACAAGAATGACCACGCAGGTTTCCTATTTGAATTCCATTGCACTGGCAATGACATACACCATAACATCGCCAAGGACAACACAAAGAACGGCGCATATACGGGCGGTCTATCAATATCGCACGGTTGTTTCGAGAACGTCATTCGTTACAATGTCGTCGCAGACCATGGAAATGGTCCTCTCATGTGTAACCTATATGGAGGCATCACCTCGACTTATTCCGATGGAAATATCTTCGTCCACAACACACTCGACAACGGACTAGACGGCACACCGAACACTGGTATTAACGCGGTTAGTGGTCGAGACACAATTATCAAGAACAATGTCATCATCAGCAGACTGACGGTGGGAGGATCAAATATCGAGATTTCAAACTCGCCTAAAACTCCTGGCACTGAGGATTTCGATGCGAATGTTTGGTACAACAGAAACCGCGCACGTCTTAAGGCATGTTCTGTTACAGAGACACAACTCTGTGCTGAGGATGTCGACTGTCCGGGTGGTGAGACCTGTGTCGACAAGTTCTGGAACCTCGCCACCTATCAAGCAAACACACCTTTTGGTGACACAACAATTCTCATAAATGAAAACCCTCCACTCGGCTTGGTCGATATGGAAAATCTTGATTATACCCCGACCGAAGCTTCTGCGTTCTATGACGTACC